>JAILNY010000153.1 GCA_024691105.1 Treponema sp.
CCCTATAATAAGCCAATTCTGTTTATCACTAGAAGAATAAATAATTTTAATCTCATCCATAGAAAATGATTGTTCCCACTTCCACAATTGGTTATCACCATCCATGTCTGAATAATAATTATCAGAATACGCATCTGTATAAGTATGAAGCATGTTTTTATCTTTTGCATAAAGCACATCTATAAAAAAAGAATAAATATACTTTTCTTTTTCAAATTTCTGTTTGGCAAACTCTAAACCTGTTTGTGCAAATGCTTGCCACCCCAATAATAGGACAATGGACAAAAGAATAGTTTTTTTCATCATTTACCTCTTAAAATACAAGTCGGTCAGCTACGCTGACCTTACCGAGTTTACTTCGTAAACTCGCACATCGTTACTTAAGATATCCACCGTAGCACCAACCGACAGTGCCAGTTTTAATAGCCTTACCGTCGCGGTCTTTGGCACCTTTCTGCACTTCTACCTTTACCCAGTTGCTGTTTATTCCGTCGATTGTTTCGGCTTTTCCAAGCTCAAGAATTTTTACGTTTGTGCCGGCAGACATAACTGTCAAAACCTGACTTGATGTTGCCTCACCTGCGCGGAGTTTTAAGTTTTCTGCGGCGGTCATTATTTTATTTACAGCGACATTTGTTTTTGAAGCGGCATTTGAAGTCTGACCAGTCCCTTGCTTTTTGCTTCCGTCGTAGTCGCACGAACCGTCTGCATGGCGTGGCCAGGTTACTTTGGAAAGGCTGCATGAATTTTGCTTGATCAGTTTGTCAAATTCATTGTAGCTTGCAGCGTTCAGGCGGCAGAATGTTGCAAACAGGTTTGCAGGTTTTTCTTCGTTAAAATAGATGCTTAAATAATCGCCGTCAAAAACAAAGATAAAAGTAAATTCGTCAAATTTGCGGACGGGGTTCCAGTCAATCGGACAGAGCTTGTCATGCTTATTTTTGTACAGTCTGTTTTCTTTTCCCTTTACATAATATTTTCCGTCTTCAGCATAACAGTCGCTGATTAAAAAATAATGAAGGTTGCCAACTTCAACAACATTGCAGCCATATTCATCAGCAAAGAAACAGTTCAAAATGCATGGTTCAAAATGATTATACCAAACCCAGGTAAAAGTTCCATCCATATCAGAAGTAGTTTTGTTTGAATGGATGTCTGTATATTTATGAACCGTTTCCCTGTTCTGACTTTTAAGAACGTCACAGTACCAGCTTATTACATATTTTTCTTCAGAAAATTTTTGCTTAATTGTATCCAAGTCAGTTTGTGCATAACCCAAAACAGAACTCACGAATACAAGTATTACTAGAAACTTTTTCATTTTCCACCCCACATATAAACTTTTTTAAATCAGTCTTCCTTCTACAAAACTCTCGTGATTGCGCATTTAAGATATTCACTCTTTGGATAGCCAAGCAATACAGGATGATCAGGACCTGCACCGCGTTTTTCGAGAATCTGGATTCGTCGGTGAGAATCCATTGCTGCGTGCATGAGCATGTCGTAAAAAATGGTTGAATCAAAAAAGTGCGAGCATGAACATGTAACTAAAATACCGCCTTTGTTTAAAAGACGCATTGCCCTGAGGTTTATCTCTTTATAGCCGCCGTATGCTTTCTGGATCATTTTGGCGCTCTTTGTAAAGGCCGGAGGGTCAAGGATTATAACGTCAAACTTACGGTTTTCTTCTTCGTACTGCTTTAATAAATCAAGGACATCAGCGCAGACAGCCGTCATTACGTTCGAAGCGTTATTAAGTTGTATGTTTTTGTTGACAGTTTCGACTGCTTCGGGGCTTATGTCGACGCTGATTACTTCTTTTGCACCGGCTTTGACTGCATTTAAGCCGAAAGCGCCTGTATGAGTGAATGTATCAAGTACGGTTTTACCGTGGCAGAATACACTGGCTGCTTTTCGGTTATCTTTCTGGTCAAGAAAGTATCCGGTCTTCTGGCCATTTTTAAGATCGACGATTAATTTGATTCCGTTTTCGACGATTGTAATTACTTCGTCGCGTTCACTTCCAATCCAGCCGGCTTTCTGCTCAAGGCCTTCTTTATCACGCACATCAGCATCGCTTCTTTCATAAATTCCATATGGACGGCATATTTTCTCAAGTGCACCAAGAATCTCTTTTCTAAACACTTCACAAGACATACTCAAAAACTGAACTACTAAATAAACCTTTTCGTTTTCATCGCAATAACGCTCGCAGATAAAGCCCGGCACTAAATCAGCTTCTGCAAAAATAAGGCGGTATGAATCTGTGCTCTTATAATGAATCTGCCTAATGTTATAAGCATCGCTTATTCTCTTTTCCCAGAAGCCTTCGATATCTTCGTAAACTTTTTCTGCCCTTTCATTTGAGATAAGGCGGATTGTAATGCGTGAGTTTTTGTTAAAGATTCCGCATCCTAAAAATCCACCGGCCTTTGTAAAAATCTCAACAGGAGTTCCAGGTTCTAGCTTACAGTCTTTAAAAGTTACGTTTTCAAACTTGCCTTCTTTATCAGCAACTTTAAGATGAGAAATCTCATTATCAAAAACCCATGGGAAACCCTGGTTAATTTCTCTTTCTTCTTTTGAGTTTAAAAATACTCTTGGATAATCTGTCATAGTTTTTCCTTATTCTGTAATTTATTTTTCTACTTAATTATACGGCTGAGGAACATTCAATATAATAACTTCACTTATACAAGTGTCGTTATATTTTGTTCCAGGATATACTTCAAGAATTTCAATATCAAATGAATCGACATCATATATTGTATTCGTTCTGCTTTGTGTTAAATAATTGTTTAAAAGATCTGCTTCGTACGCAATATTATAATCGTTTACTTCTGCATAAGGTCTATCAGGCAGTGTAATTTCATATGAGTCTTTTGAGTTTAAAGTGAGACGAAGCTTTTTAATGCGGTTATTTTCGTAATATGTTTTTTCATCACGTCGAAAACCATTTAATATGTACAGGTGAGTTATTGAATGATTTCTAAAAGGAGGAACTAAAGAACCGCCCTGCCAGAGTTCAAATTTAAGCTTTTGACTCTTTCCAAAATCCGATGCACCTTCTACCCAGCAGCTTGCGTAATCGCCGTCATGAGCATTAACCGCTTTATAAACTGTAGAACCTTCTTTTAATTCTGATGTTGCAGAAATTGAATTAATGCTGCGGTAATGACCGTCCTTTAAATAAGTACCGACATAATAACCCCAGATATCATAATCAATAACAAGCTCAGGATTATTTTTTAAGCTGAATTTTTTAAATGAATAAGTCTGAATAAATTTTGTATCATCGTTTGAGATTTTAATTCCACTTATTGTTTTAATTTTTCCTTCGCATAAAACAAGATCAGTTTTATCAATTGTGAGTGTAAAGTCATCGATTACACCATTACCAAAACTTGCCGCAGGAAAAAGATTGTATCTGAAACTGTTTCCGTCGTAATCTGCAGTACAAAAACGTCCGTTATTATTTGTTTTAACTTTATAAATTACTTTAAGTGATTTTACTTCTTTTGGTTCAAAAGAAAGTTTAGAAACTTTCCAGACATCATAATGTGTTTCAAACGGATCGTCATTTACTACTTCTTCTTTTGAAGAAAAAGAAAGAGGTTTTTCGTTGTCATAAATTTTATAAAGTAAAAGATAACTGCGGAGTGACTGCCAGCCGCCAAGCTTTACAGGAATATTAAAAGCAAAATCAATATCTTTTTTTTCTTTTGATGTATTTTCTAAAAGATATTCACAGGTTACTAAAACAGTTTCGCCTTCAAACTTGAGCGTAAGATCTTCTTTTTTTAAGTGAAGGTCTTTATCATTTGTAAGGGTAATCTTTTCTGCACTGCCTTCTACCCAGTCAAACGCTACACCCCCATTGGCAAAAAGACTGAACGATGCAGTCAAAGCGACAACAGCAAACAAGGCACAGACTTTCTTAACTAAATGCTTCATATAAATCTCCATATAAAAAAATCACTCCGCGAAGGTTAAAATTATTCCACGCGAAATTTTAAAACCATTTCTTCCATTCTTTTTTAAGCTCTGCGGCAGTCGTAAATTGAACTGCATTAATGCCGACACTTTGCGCAGCTTTTACATTTTCAATTTTATCATCGACAAAAAACGCGTCTTCGGGTTTATACCCCTCGGCCTCGAGAATTACCTTAAAAAACTGCGGATCTGGTTTTGCTTCTCCGATTTTGTTTGACGCATAAGTCTGGTCAAAGAATGCGTAGTCACCGCGCTCCATGTGATTTTCCCAGTGACTCTGGATTGTGTTTGTTCCGCAAACGACACGGTGCTTTTTTTTGAGTGAATTAATTATTTTTACGGTTTCTGTATTTAAAACCGGATGAAAATACAAACGGAACAGATCATGTTCTACAGGCTGAATTTTATGAGACTTTGCTGCCTTGTTGAATTCCGCCCAGAACTCGGATGAGTTAATCTGGCCTTTTTCAAGTTCATCAAAAATTTTCCGCTTTTTACAGCAGATTTCTTTAAATTCTTCCTGCGTAATTCCAATTTTTTTATAAAGTTCATTCATCTTAAACGTTGTCGTAACAACGCCGCCCATGTCAAAAATAAAAAGCATGACTAATTATATATTCTTTGGCCGTTTTATGCTATAACTATGTTATGAACGAATTTAAGCAGAATAACGAAAAATTAGAAAATCAGAAAACTCTTTTTGCAAACAGACTTAAACGAAAGCTCAAGGAATTAAAAAAATGGGCACGCAAAAATAAAATTTCATGCTATAGACTTTATGACCGCGACATTCCCGAAATTCCACTTTCACTTGATGTATACGAATTTTTGCCGTTTGATGTAACAGACCAGACCGAAGCCGCACGCTTTTTACTAAACCAGAACGAGCGCGTTGCCGCAAACGATCCGACTGTACAAAAAGAAATTGCGCTTAATACTTATGCCGTTTTATATCTGTATGAACGTCCGTATGAAAAAGACGAGAGCGAAGAAGAATTCTGGTTTGAACAGATGGCTCAAGTAGCAACAGAAGTTTTGAATATAGAAAAAAATCACCTTGTAAAAAAAGAACGTAAACGCCAGCGCGGAACAAATCAGTACGAAAAAGAATCTACGCAACACGACTTAACACCAAACTCCGACGACCCGCAGGACTCAAAAAACGCGGCTTCTAAAGCGCGCGATTCTGTATCCATAAAAGGACTTACCCAGGAATGCGGCGAACTTTTTAACATCGATTTAACTTCTTACATCGACACAGGACTTTTCTTTGACCACCGCCCGCTCCGTTCTAAAATCCGCGACATCGCGCAAAAAAAATGCGTCTTAAACCTCTTCTGCTATACAGGAAGCTTTTCTGTCTACGCAGCTCAGGGCGGCGCGCGCAAAGTTGAATCCGTTGATTTATCAAACACATATTTAAATCTTGCAAAAGAAAACATGAAGCTGAATAATTTTACGGATAAGGATAAATTCATTTATACACGAGCAGACTGTGTGGAATTCTTAAAAGAAAAAGCGCTCAAAGCAAAAGACGGAAGTCTCAAAGATGACGAGCGTTACGATATAATAATTCTTGACCCGCCAACTTTTTCTAACAGCAAAAACACTTATACAGTGCTCGACATAAACCGCGACTGGGTCCAGCTTGTAAAAGACTGCCTTAACATTTTGTCCCCTGGCGGCGTTTTGTATTTTTCAACCAACTCAACAAAGCTTGTTTTTGATAAATCAAAACTTCCCCAGGCAACAGTCTCTGGCAAAGTCATCATGGTAACAGATATTACTGCTGAATCAATTCCCAAAGACTTTGAAGGAACTAAATGCCACAAAGCCTGGGAATTTAAGATCGGGAAGTAGACATACCTCCCTCACTACTGTGGATTTTTTTCCTTTTTCATGCTAAATTATCCTCTCAATGGCAGCAGCATTAGATTTAGAAACATTAAAGAAAGAACTCAACCCGGAACAGTACAGAGCCGTTACCACAGTCGAAGGCCCTATTCTCATCATCGCAGGAGCCGGAAGCGGTAAAACACGTGTAATCACTTATCGCATTGCGCACATGCTTGATATAGGAATTCCTCAAAGCCAGATTCTCGCGCTCACCTTTACAAACAAGGCAGCGCGCGAAATGGAAGAACGTATTAAAGACTTAACCGGAAAAAAACTTCAGCTTTTGACAGTTTCAACCTTTCACGCCTTTGGAGTAAAAATCCTGCGCCAGGAAATTACAGCACTTGGCTGGAGAGAAAATTTTTCTATTTATGATGAAACAGACCGAAACGCGCTTATAAAAGAAACTGGCCGCGAACTTGGATTTACAGCAGACAATCTTGACGTGTACCAGATTGGAAATCTTTTTTCAAATATAAAATGCGGAAGAAAAACCTGGAACGGAGAAAACGACGCATACAAACAGCTTTACGAAGGCTATCAGGCAGGCCTCAAGCTTTACAATGCCGTAGACTTTGACGACCTGATTGTTCTTCCGATAAAACTTTTCCGCGAAAATCCGGAGATTCTCGAAAAATACCGTTCACGTTTTAAGTATATTATGATTGATGAATTTCAGGATACGAGCCATCAGCAGTATGAGTTTATGCATCTTCTTGCTGACCGTAATGTCGCAGTCGTTGGTGATGATGATCAGAGCATTTACAGCTGGCGCGGTGCAGACTACCAGAACATCATCAACTTTGAAAAAGATTTTAAAGGCATGCAGGAAATCCGTCTTGAACAGAATTACCGTTCAACCGAAACAATTCTTGCGGCCGCAAACGGTGTAATTTCACATAACACAAACCGCAAAGACAAAAAGCTCTGGAGCGGAAATAATTCGGGTAAACCAATCGAAATCTTTATGCCCGAAAATGAAACTGACGAAGCAGATTTTATTGCAGAAAGCATTCAGGGAATTGCAATCGAAGAAAAGCTTAAGTACGATCAGTTTGGCGTATTGATGAGAGCCAACACACAGAGCCGCGCAATAGAAGAAGCATTCCTCGAAGCAAATATTCCCTACACTATGTCTGGTGGTACATCGTTCTTTCAGCGAAAAGAAATCAAAGACATCATCTCGTATCTTCGCGTTATTGCAAATCATGACGATGATGTAAATCTTATCCGCATTATAAATGTTCCCCGCCGCGGAATCGGGCGCGCGACACTCGAGATGCTCAATGACTATGCACTACAGAACAAGTGTACGCTCTGGACTGCAATTACCGACCTTATGGGAATGAGCGGAAGTCCGTTCTCAGAAAAAACTAAGGCTGATATGGAATCCTTTATGAGCCTTATCGAAAGCAATTCCTCAATGATTAGCGGCCGAGGTCTTTCTAAGAAAGTGCGCGCCCTCGTTGAAGAAATCAATTACTGGGACTACCTCATCGCAGACAATCCCAAAAGCGAAAAGGCGGCGCGATTTAAATACCTAAATATCGAAAGTCTCATTCACTCAATAGAGACCTGGGAAAACAATCCTGACAATTACGATGCAAATCTTTACACATACCTTAACCGCATTACGCTTTTGAGCCGTGATGACGGCGATGACGAAAACGACAAGGGAAAGGTTAACCTTATGACAATCCATGCGTCAAAGGGCCTTGAGTTTCCGGTTGTGTTTATCGCAGGAGCAGAAGATGGTCTTATTCCGCATGCACGCTCAATTGAAGAAGGCGAAGGAAATATCGAAGAAGAGCGCCGTCTGTTTTATGTTGCAATTACGAGGGCGCGCGACAAGTTATTTATTTCGTCGTGTCGAAAGCGCCGAAAGATGCAGTCTGTCGTTGAGTGCCAGCCGTCGCGATTTTTAGATGAGATTCCGACAAACCTTGTTGAATACCATGAGCCTCAGCAGGTCGTTTCTGACGAAAAGGCATCAGAGATTTTACAGCGAATGGCAAAAATGTTTGCAGCACCAGGACAATAATGAAAAGTTTTCAAGTTTCAAAAAAGATAATCCATGTAAAGAGAAAAATCTAAAAGATTTAGTAAGAATTATGAATAATATTTTTTCTGGAGTAAAGATTATTGAACTAGAAGCATTAAAGCCTATGATTCCCGGAGGAAACTATAAAGGGAATTTGGAAAATGAACTTAATAAATAAGGACTAAATTTAATGATTTTAGATGAATATTTACCTTTAATTGTAATTGTTATTTTTAATACTGTTGTTAAGTTTTTAGGAAGCTGTTACTTTTTGTTTAAGAAAAAGTTTCATTTTTCAACAATTTGTTTAATTTGGTTCACATTAAATTTTATATTAAGTATTGTTTTTTGTGTTATTGCAGGATTTGATTTGATTTCAGTTCAGCTTATTCTGATAGCAAGTTTTATTAGTTTTGTATTTTCAACAGTCAATATATTGTTAACTTTTGTATTTAAATTTTTTA
>JAILNY010000151.1 GCA_024691105.1 Treponema sp.
AGATTCCGGTTCTTCTTTTTCCCATTCCTGTAAAATTGAAGAAGCCTTTTCAAAATTTTTATTCTGAATTGAATCCACAAAATCATTCCAGAAATCTTTTGCAAAACTGAATGAAGCGCAAAGCGACAAAATGACTGACGCAAGCGCAAAAACTTTTATATTTTTTTTCATTTTTCCTCCACACGCGGCACAAACCCCGCGCCTATAACATTGTCGCATATTTTGCGAATATTTGCTATCAGCGTTTGCGAACCCCGCTGCACCTTCGATTTTAGTGAGGAAAGGAGCTCTTCTGAATTGTATGAGAGAACGCCAGTTCGCGAACTATGCGGTATCTTCGATTAAGGTAAAGAAGTGAAGATACCGCATAGACGTGCTCGAGCACATTTACATTCACCTCCATTCATGTTATACTCTGACGCGTGAAGAGCGCACTAGACTCATTCACCTCGCGCCACTTAAGGCGCCCAACTTAAAAAAATGCCGCAAGGCAAACGGAGCACTTATGTCTTCTATCGAAAAGAAACCTCTTGTAACAGACCTTTACACAGCAGACCCTTCTGCACATGTATTCAACGGAAAAATCTACATCTATCCTTCACATGACCGCGACATCGATGTAGAAAACAACGACAACGGCGATCAGTACGACATGACTGATTACCACGTTTACGAAATGGACGACGAAAACACTATGCCACACGACTGCGGCAAAGTTTTAGACCTTAAGGACATTCCATGGGCTTCAAAACAGGTTTGGGCTCCAGACTGCGCAGAAAAAGACGGCAAATATTATTTCTTCTTCCCGGCACGCGACAAAGAAGGATTTTTCCGCGTAGGCGTTGCAGTCGGAGATTCTCCACGTGGTCCGTTCAAAGCAGAACCAGATTATATTAAGGGAACTTTTTCAATTGACCCTTGTATCTTCCCTGACACAGACAAAAATTTCTATTTAACATTCGGTGGAATTTGGGGCGGCCAGCTCGACAAATACCGCAATAACAAATACGACGAAGCAAACACAGAACCAACAGGCGACACTCCTGCAATTTGTCCAAAAATTGCAAAGATGAATCCTGACATGAAGACTCTTGCTGAAGAACCACGCGACCTTGTAATCGTTGACGAAAACGGAAAGCCACTCACAGGCGGCGACCATGACAGACGTTACTTTGAAGATCCATGGCTTTTTAAAAAGGGCGACACATATTACTTTACATACTCAACAGGCGACACACACTTCTTAAACTGGTCAACTTCTAAAAACGTTTACGGACCTTATAAATTCGGAGGAAAGATTTTAACTCCGGTACTCGGATGGACAACACATCACTCAATCCTTGAGTTCAACGGCAAATGGTATTTGTTCTACCATGACTGTGAGCTTTCGGGTGGAATTAATCAAAAGCGCAATGTTAAATTCCGCGAACTTAAATTTGACGACAAAGGCGCAATCATCTCGATGGACGGAATGGAAAAATAAAATTCCGTTTAATCCACGCGAGCCTCGCGGCTTAAACGCCTGACAAGCGTTCATGCCACTCGGGCAGGCGCCAACGGACACTACCCGCAACGCAAACCGGCGGCGGCCGCTGAAAGAGCGCCGCTCGTGACATTATTCCTCTTTGTAAAAAACCACCATTTTTTTGTAAAATTGGTGGTTTTATTTTTTTTTTCGCTGGCGTTCTTTTTATCTTGTGCTAAAATTATAAAACGGAGTGAGAAAAGAAAACGAGGTTTGCTATGAAAAAATTTATTCTTTCTGTATTAATTACTGCAATGGCTGCAGTTGCTGCATTTGCACAGGGAAAAACTTATGTAATCGATCTTGGAGACAGCGAAACAGGCAAAACTGTATCTATCGTTAAAAACCAGTATGCACCAAATTATCAGAACGAAGTTCCACCTACATTTACAAAATTCTTTGCCGGAAGCATGCCGCTCCCAGGTGACACAATCGAAGTTCACTATAAATTTACAGCAAATGTAGACATTCCATGTCTTATCATGGCTGTAATTGATAACTCAGAAGCTGCAAAATACTGGCTTGAAATTTCTAAGCAGTATGAACCAATCAGCAACATTAAAGCTGGTCAGGTTGTTGAAGGTGTAATCGTATACAAAGTTGTTGCAAAACCAATTCAGGCTGTAACTGTACAGATGCTTTACGACAGCGAAATCGTAAGCAAAATTACATTGCAGAAAGCTGGAGTTAAAACAGGAAGAAAATAAATGACAATACGCCGGCACAAAGTCGGCGGGCTGAATTTAAAAGCGCCGGTTTTACACCGACGCTTTTTTTTACTCCGCGCGAACCAAACAGTCGCGCAAGTCAATCAACGGCGTGCGTCCCGATTCATTTCTCTGTGCGAACCATCATGACATCAACGTCGTAAGGCGCTTTTATATCGCCGTCCTTTTCTGCGTACTGCCAGAACTCAAACCGATACGGAGTCTGTGGCTTTGCTTCGTAATCCGCATACCAGATTACATAATCAGAAAATTTTGACAGATCAAACTCGTATGCTTCCCAAAGCATATTGCTGTAAACACCCGGAGTGTATCCGGCGTTTTTTACTGCTTCACAAAAAACGATTGCATTCTTTGTAAACTGTTCACCTGTAATATTATCAGAGCGTGCTGAATCGTCACGGATAATTTCCGGATCGTAAAAAACCGGAAGCGTAATATTATAATCCTTGATTTTTCTTAAAACAAATTCCGCTTCTTCAAGTGCCTCTTTTTCGCTGTCAGCCTGCGAAAAAACATAAATACCGACATCAAATCCAGCCTTGAGTGCGCCCCTAATATTTTTTTCAAAATTGCGGTCATCGCTTAATGAACCGCTTTGATAGCCGCGATAGCCGACACGAAGAATTACAAAATCAAATCCTTCTTTTTTTAATTTCTTCCAGTTTATATCTCCATCATGATGAGAGATATCAACACCAAGTCGTGCGCGATATTTTGTGTCGCCGCTGTAATACATTTTGTGTTTTTCAAGCACAAAGCAATCTTTTTTGTAATCGTGTCGTGCAACCTCGGGATTAAGAACCGTGTTAAATTCATTTCCAAAAACATCGCGGAACAAAAATTTTTCGCCAACTTGAGCCATCTGTTTTTTTTGAATCGGTCCATAGTCGCGGTCAAATCCAAAAAGCGCAGCACACATCACACCGGCCGCCAGTAAACATATAATTCTTTTCATAGATTGATTATACCACAAAATCGCAGACGGCGCGACTCATACAACGGCTCACACAACAGATTGCGCGCAAAATGATAATCACCTATAATATGAATATATGAAAAAATTCGTAGTACATTCAGAATTTGAACCTTCCGGCGACCAGCCACAGGCGATTGAAAAACTTGCCGAAGGATTTTTGCGCGGCGATAGATACCAGACACTTAAAGGCGTTACCGGAAGTGGTAAAACTTTTACGATGGCAAAGATTATCGAAAAAGTTCAGCGCCCGACCTTAATCATAAGCCACAACAAAACTCTTTCCGCACAGCTTTACCGCGAGTTTAAAACCTTCTTTCCGGAAAATGCTGTCGAATACTTTGTTTCATACTACGACTACTATCAGCCAGAAGCCTACGTTCCTGCGCGCGACCTTTACATCGAAAAAGATGCATCAATCAACGACGAGATTGACCGACTTCGTTTGAGCGCGACTTATTCACTTATGGAACGACGCGATGTAATTGTAATCGCGACCGTCTCATGCATTTACGGTTTGGGAATGCCGGACCTTTACAAGGACATGAGAATCCATATCGATAAAGGCGAACAGCTTGATTTACAGGAATTGTCAAAAAAACTTGTTTCACTTCAGTACGCAAGAAACGACATGGTTTTGGAACGCGGCAATTTTAGAATCAAGGGCGACACGATTGATATTTATCCTGCTTACATGGAAACTGACGAGGCTTACAAAATCGAGCTTGACTGGGATGAAGTTTCGCGCATCCGCCGCTTTAATGTTATTACCGGCGAGACAGTTGAAGAACTTGAAGAAACTGTCATCTATCCTGCAAAGCACTTTGTCGTTCCGCATGATCTGCTTCTTTCTGCAACCGAGAGGATTAACGCAGAGATGGAAGAGCGGGTTGAAGAACTTCGCGCTCAGGGAAAGATTTTAGAGGCTGAGCGTCTTAAGACACGAACGACTTACGATATTGAAATGATGAAAGAGATGGGCTACTGCTCCGGAATCGAAAATTATTCTGGACCGATTTCTGGTCGCGAGCGCGGCCAGCCGCCTGCGACACTTCTTCATTATTTTCCGGATGACTTTTTGTGCATGATTGACGAAGCACACGTTTCGGTTCCGCAGATTGGAGCAATGTACGAAGGTGACCGCAGCAGAAAGCAAAACCTCATTGACTTTGGATTCCGTCTTCCAAGTGCGCTCGATAACCGCCCGCTTAAGTTTGAGGAATTTGAAAAAAAACTCAATCAGGTAATTTACGTAACAGCAACTCCACGCAAAGAAGAAATCAAGCAGAGCACTCAGATTGTCGAACAGCTTATCCGGCCGACAGGACTTTTGGATCCGATTGTCGAAGTTCGCCCGAGCGAAGGTCAGATGCAGGATATTTACAAAGAGGTTAAAGAGAGAATCGGCAAGAATGAGCGTTCTTTGATTCTGACGCTCACAAAAAAAATGGCAGAAGATTTGACCGAATATCTTCTAGGTCTGAATCTAAAGGTAAAATATATTCACTCAGAAATAGACACATTTGAACGAGTCGAAATTCTCAAATCTCTTCGTGCAGGCGAAATTGATGTCTTAATCGGAATTAACCTTTTGCGAGAAGGAATCGACCTTCCAGAAGTTTCGTTCATTGCGCTATTGGATGCGGACAAAATCGGATTCTTGCGCTCGGCGACGAGTCTTATTCAGATTATCGGACGCGCCGCAAGAAACGCAGAAGGAAAAGTTGTCATGTATGCTGACCGAAAAAGCGAGGCAATGGAAGAAGCCATCACCGAAACTGCGCGGCGCCGCGAAATCCAGGAAACGTACAACAAAGAACACGGCATCACTCCAAAGACCGTTAAAAAAGCAGTCGAAGATATTCTTGAACGCCAGAAAATCGATACCGAACAGGAAGTCGAAATTGAACTTTCCGCCCTCAAAAAAAGCGCAAATCTTTTTGTCCCGGCGCAGCGAAAAAAGCTTCTTGCCGCGCTTAAACGCCAGATGGAAGAATACGCCGACAACATGGAATACGAACAGGCCGCCGTTGTCCGCGACCAGATTCTTGAAATTGAAAAGACGTATGGGAAATAAGGATGAAATTATTTATGAAAAAATTAATTTCCATTCTGTTCATGTTCACAATTTTAACTTCTTCAATATTTGCAGATGAAACTTTCAAATGCAGAAAAGCAACTTATATCTTTGATGATTATAACGGCGGAACTTATTCTTTAGAATTTTTCTTCATAAATAATTTTATTGTTTATCCATATAATTTTGCAGGAAGAAAAAATATTCTTTTTGTTAAATATGAAGAAGATAACTTCACCTGCTATTATGCTTTCGGGCAATATTATCCGACATATTTAGGAAACGGACATTTTTCAGAAGCTGCCAATGGAGTCGGAGATCCGCCTAATGTTAAAGGTAAAAAAATTGAAGAAGTAAAATACAGCAAAACTGATTTTTACAGTATTCTTTCAGATGAATTTTACAGATGGTATCTGAAAAAAGAAGCATTTGATAACTCCCCCAGTTCTGATTTTGAATGTCTTCAAGATTTTATAAGAATAATAAAAATCTTTTCAAAAGATGATTTGCGAATTTTGCGGAATACTATTTATGCAAAATACGGCTACAAGTTTAAATCAAAAGATTTAAACGAAATATTTTCTAAAACGGACTGGTATTCACCAAAAGAAAATACAGAAGACTTTGAAAAAAAGTTCAGCCGTCTGGATTCAACCCTGCTCGAA
>JAILNY010000173.1 GCA_024691105.1 Treponema sp.
GGAATCCGCTCATGCTATGATGAAGGTAAACGCGGAGCCGAGACTCTCTTTTTTGATTACCATCGCGAGCACGGAACAAGAATAAAAGTCGTACGTATATTCAACACATACGGACCGCACATGAACCCGGAAGACGGACGCGTTGTAAGTAATTTTATCATGCAGGCTTTGCGCGGAGAGGACATTACGATTTACGGTGACGGTAAACAGACAAGAAGCTTCTGCTATGTTGATGACCTTATCCGCGGGTTTTTGTGCCTTATGGACAGCGATGACTCGATTACGGGCCCTGTAAATATCGGAAACCCGGGTGAGTTTACAATGCTTGAACTTGCAGAAAAAGTAATTGAACTTACAAAAAGCAATTCAAAGCTTGTTTATAAACCGCTTCCTGGAGATGATCCAAAACAGCGCAGACCTGATATCAGTCTTGCGGGTGAACTTTTTGGCTGGAAGCCGGAAGTTATGCTCGAAGAAGGCTTAAAGCGCACTATCGAATATTTTAGTCAGTTCTAAAAATCTAAAGTTCTAAAAAATACTTCCGATATTTATAGTAGAAACTTATATCGGAGGTAATGAACTATGATGACCAGCATGAACAATTTAAGTCCCTACTCATATTCAAGCTTTGCCTCTGGAAGCTCAAGCGGAAAGCTGTATGTACCAGTAAATCCTTCAAGCGTGATTTATGCACAGTTCGATCACATTTCTGGAGTTGCGGCAAAAAGCGGACAGAACGGAGTTTCTGTTTCTAAAATTCAGATTCTTAATACGCTGATTGAAAACCTGGCAAAAATAAAATCAACTTCAAAACAAAATCCTGCAATAAAAGAAACTCAACTTTCTGACAAGCAGCTTGATGCGCTTATTGAAAACTACCAGACTCAGATTAAACAAGCTGTAACTCAGGCACAGACTACTCCATACATTCTTGCAGGAACAGCTCCGCAGACTGCAGCACTTTTCTCGATTGACATATAGAGAAAACTGCATCTATCTGATAGAATGTAAGTATGAGCGACTTTGACAAAGATACTGTTTACATTCTTGATTCTTACGGACTTATCTACCGTTGTTATTTTGCATTTATTTCACGACCATTAACTAATTCAAAAGGCGAAAACGTGTCGGCACTTTTTGGCTTTTTCAGAAACCTGCATTCGATTTTGCAGCATTACAAGCCGATGTACATCGCTGCTGCAATGGATTCTAAAACGCCGACGTTCCGTCACAAGATGTTTGACCAATACAAGGCAAACCGCCCTAAAACTCCAGAAGACTTACACGCACAGATTCCATGGATCTGCGATGTTTTATCCGCCATGGGAATTCCTACTTTACAGTGCGACGGTTACGAAGCCGATGATATTATTGCAACAGTTGCATCACAGTGCCAGAAGGCCGGCCGTCATTGCCGCATTCTTTCAGGCGATAAAGATTTGATGCAGCTTGTAACAGACACGACTCAGATTTTAAAACCTGATCACGCCGACGTATGGAAAGTCATAGGTCCTGAAGGCGTTAAAGCTGAATGGGGCGTTGAACCTGAAAAGATGCTTGATTTACTTTCGCTTTACGGAGATACGGCAGATAATATTCCAGGAGTTAAAGGCTGCGGCGTAAAGACTGCCTGCAAGTTTATTGAACAATATGGAAACCTTGAAGGCATTTACGAGCACGCTGATGAAATCAAAGGCGCAATCGGGCAGAAAATCCGTGACGGAAAAGAATCGGCATTTTTTTCGCGCGACCTTGTCCGCCTTTGCACTACGGTACCATGCGAAGATATCGATGTAAATAAATTTACGCCGCTTACGCTTGACTTTAAGAGTGCGGCAGATAAACTGATGGAGTTTCAGATTCCGTCGTGTGCAAAGCTTTACAGTGAACTTGCACTGCAAAATGGCGACGGTTCGACTACTACAGCTGAGGCCGGAACCGCTTCTGGTGCAGCAGGTGCAGGCGGCAAAAAAGATTTTGTCAGTGCAAGCGGCAGTGCAACAGGCGGCAAGGTCGCGCAGTTGTCAGATTCAAGCTCAGGCACCCGCGAACTTTCTGATAAAGAAGTTGAAGAACTTAAAACAAAATTGATTCCTCTTCATAAACCGGAAGGAAATTACAAATCGATTTCTTCGCTCGAGGAATTGAAAAAGGCCCTTGATAAGTTCATTACAGAAAAAAAGGTAATTGCGATAAGCACGCAGACAACTGATGAGCAGGACTATACTTCAAGCCTGACAGGAATTTCTTTTACGAATAAAGAAGGTGAAGCGCTTTGCGTTCAGTTCTGTCAGTCAAATGATTTATTCAGCGCAGAAGAAATTGAAAAAAAAGATGCGCTCAAAGAACTTGAGAAGCTGTTTGAATCTAAAGAACTTACGCTTGTTTTTCATGACTTAAAATTTACTTACAAGGTATTGCGACATAACGGACTTTTGCCGGTCTTGGAAAATTCAACTCACGCAAAAATAAAAGATACGATGATTGCGTCGTGGCTTTTAGATCCGGAAAGTTCAGACTCAGAACCTTATTCACTTGCAACTCTTGCACAGAAAAAACTTGCCGTGCTAAAAACAGACTATAAGGAATTTCTTGAAAAAGGTCAGACGTTTGAAAATCTATCTTTGGAACTTGCAGCACAAATTACAGCAGAAAAATCTGACATCACACTTCAACTCTGGGCTGCGCTTGAACCGTTCATCAAAAAATATTACAAAGAAAAATTATTTAACGAAATGGAAATGCCTTTAGTTCCTGTTCTTGCAGAAATGGAGCTTAGAGGAATTCACTTAGATACAAAACAGCTTTCAGAATACAACGCAGAACTCACTTCGCAGATTAACGCTCTTGAAAGTGAAATTTATAAAGAGGTTGGTCACGAATTTAATATTTCTTCTACAAAGCAGCTTCAGGAAGTTTTGTTTACAGAGCGCGGACTTAAGCCTTCTAAAAAAACTAAGACCGGCTATTCGACTGACACGGCGGTTCTTGAAGAGCTTGCGCTTTATGATCCGGTTCCAAAAATGATTCTTGAATACCGCGAGCTTTCTAAACTTCAGTCAACTTATGTTGAAGCGCTTCCAAAGCTCTGCGACAAAGATTCGCTGATTCATACGACTTTCGTGCAGACTGGAACTGCAACGGGCCGACTTTCGTGCAAGGATCCTAACTTACAGAACATTCCGGTTCGTAGTGAACAGGGACGAAGAATCCGTCACGCCTTTACGGCAAAACCTGGAACGGTTTTAATTTCGGCTGACTACTCGCAGATTGAACTTGTCGTAATGGCACATCTGTCGGGCGATCCTAATATGTGCAAAGCCTTTAGGGAAGGAACTGACGTACACAAGGCAACCGCTTCTTTAATTTACAAGGTTTCTGCAGAAGAAGTAACTCCTGAAATGCGGCGGCTTGCAAAGACAATTAACTTTGGTGTTATTTACGGAATGAGCGCGTTCAGACTCTCCAGCGAACTTGGAATCTCACGCACTCAGGCACAGGAATTTATTACCAATTACTTTACAGAGTATGCCGCAATCCAGCGCTTTATTGCAGATACAATTCAGAGTGCGCATGACAAACGTCGTGTTTCGACAATCTTTGGACGAACACGCTTTATACCGACAATCAATAATTCAAACAAGATGGAGCAAGCCGCCGCAGAACGCATCGCAGTAAACACACCGATTCAGGGCAGCGCTGCCGATATCGTAAAGATTGCCATGCTCAAAGTAAGTGATGCGCTTAAAGCAAATCCTACAGGGGCGCAGCTTCTTTTGCAGGTTCACGACGAACTTATATTTGAATGCCCGGATAACAAAGAGGCAATCGATAAAACACTTGAACTTGTAAAGACCAATATGGAAAGCGCGGTGGATTTATCTGTTCCACTTAGAGTGTCTATCGAATATGGAAAGGACTGGGGAGAATTCCATTAATGGCTGAGAAATGGACTGAAAACGGTACTGAAAAAAAACGCGGCGATTCAATTAACTGTGGTGGGCAAAAAGCAGGCGGTGCAGAATCTGCACAAAAGAAAAAAGTAATCCGGCGGTTAAATAAAATCCTTTGCGCAAACTCTGACGCGCGCATTATCTGTCTTACAGGCAAAATGGCATCCGGCAAAAACTTTGTAGCTTCCTGCCTTGAAGACCTCGGCTTTGTTTCGATTGACCTTGATAAAGAAGTTCACAAGGTCATCGAACAGAAAAAAGATGTTATCTTTGAACGCTTTGAAAAGGCTGCGCTTGAAGAAGGAATTAAAATTCGCGTCGCCGGCAGCTCGCACGGCAATTCGGACAGTAGCTCGCGCACCGACTCGCGCGATCATACAGGCGACAATTTTTCCGGAAACTCAGACACTGATTCACTTGACCGCCGCGCACTTGGCCGCTATCTTTTTAAAAGCCCCGAACTCCTTGAAAAACAAGAATCGATAATCTACCCTGCCCTGACTTCTAACGTACTCGAATTCATCGCACAAAAAAAATCACAGCCCGGCTTACGCGGAATCGTAATTAACGCGACGGTTCTTTATAAAACGCCTTCAATTTTAAATAAATGCGACATGATTATTTTTGTTCAGTCAAATACTTTGACAAGATTACGACGGGCAAAAAAAAGAGACAACAGTCCTACGCTGCAGCTGTTGTCCCGTTTTAAGGCTCAAAAAAATTTAAAAGATAAATATATCGAAACCGGAATTAAAGTCGTTACAATATATAATTAAGCCTTCAAAAATTCCGCGCATTTTTTTAAGACTAATTTAAAGACAAAAAAACCGCGGTAAGTTCCGCGGCCTTTTCAATTAATTCATCGTAATGTAACTCTGCGAGTTCTTAAACGAATCAAGCTGACAGATACGGTTTTTCCAATATTCAGCCTCGCTCTTTGTAGTATAAGGCCCTACACGTACGCGGTAGTACAAATTGTTCTTACCGTCTTTGTAAGTAAATACCTCTGCCGGAATGCGGCTTTCGTCAAGCGAAGAACGCGCATTGTCAGCACTTTTTTTGCTAGTATAAGAAGCGCACTGAACCCAGTACTTTGTTGCTTCTACATAAGAAGGTGAAGTTTTTGCAGAAGCGCCTGCTGTGCTGCCAGTCTTTGCAGAACTATTCTTTGAACCTGTCTGAGCATAAGCATTATAAGTTGCAGCCTTCTTTTCTGCAGTTTTTTCTTCTGCAGTTTTTCCGGCAGGTGTTGCAGTATAAATTGTAGAAGGTTTTTCTGTCTGTTTTTTTGCCTGCATTGCATCATAGGCAGTCTGATTCTGTGCAGTCACAGAAGTGTTCTGTTCACTTACCTGATTAAGATCTATTGTAACGCTTCCATCGCTGTTTGTACTAACAGCTGCATTTTCCAATGCCGACTCAGAAGCTTCTGTTCCGTCTTTTTTTTCATCAACTGCAACAAGATTATCTACAGTTGAAGAATCAAGTGCACTTAAAGAATCTTCCTGAATTGAATCCTGTTTTTCAACAACCGGAGAGGTTACTGAACTTGGAATTGTAGTAACTGAAGCAGTAGAAGGAACACTTGAAGCGCCTTGTTTATTTAATATTAATGCTGCAAGGATGACCACAGCAAGAAAAAATCCGGCAGCTGTAATAATCCATAATGTCTTTTTCTGTTCCATAACAAATCCCCTGTTTTGTCGTTATAAAGAGCCTTAAGCTCAAAAATTTTATTACTCATTCTGTTTATCGGTTTTTTTAAATTTTTTTTAAGTTTTTTTTAAAAATAAAGGGAATTTTATCAAAGAAATTAGAATGATATATACATGAAAAAGATAATTATTTTTATTTTATTCACATTATCAGGTGTAGTTTTTACAGATGCTTTTTCTGATGAGAACTCTGATAAATGTTCTGAAGTGGTGAATAATTCGCGTTATGTTGAATTTTTCTCAAGCCTAAACTTTGGCATCCCAAAATCGGCATCGCAAAAAGACGATTTTTCGCTTACGACAGCCTCTCTCATTTACGGCTTCCGTCTTGTACTAAAACCCGTTGACCTGCGCTTTTACCAGAAAACACAAAATTTAAGCTTTGGTAAAATTGCCGCGTGGAATTCAGGCTCTGACTTTTTTTCTATTTTAAAAGATCCTGCATGGTCACTAAAAATTTCAGGTCCACTCAGTTTTTACTTTGGCACGCTGAATTTTAGTCAGGCCGTTTCTCGTCTTAAAAAGCCTTCGCTCTATACAGGAATTTCTGTCTTCAGCACATTCTGTAATTTTACAAGCGGTCTTGGAATCTACGGAGCGACAAAATCCGCTTCTGAAAGGCCTTTTGCAACAGCCGTCTCTTACAAGGACTCTCATCTTTGCATAGAAGGAGCGGTCACTCAAAATGCCAATACCGCCATCAGTGCAAGCTGCAAAACTCAAGTCCTGCCCTTTTTTAAGGCGGATTTTCTTGCCTGCTTTATGACATTTGATTTAGAGCCTAAAACAGATTCTTCATGGAGAAGCGACACTCCATCCTTTACCGGCGGCCGCAAAAAAGGCATTTATATAGAAGGTATATTTTCTGTTCCACTGTTTACATCAAAAATTGCAGGAGGCGCGCTTGAAAATCCGTTCAACACCGTGCGACTTTTTGGTACAGCAGATGCGCTTTTTCACTACGGAGTGTTTTCGTGCGGTGCACAAGTCTTTGTTACTGACCGCACTTTTACCCCCGGAATATTTGAGCGAGCATCCGGTAATAAAACGATTACAGGCACCGCTCAAGAAAGCGCGCTCGAAGATTCCGGCGCATCCGGGGGAGCGCCACCGGGAACACCGAAGGGAACGCTGTATGGAACGCCTTTTTTGTCGGCCGCCAGCTCTGTTGAAAAGACGATTTTTCAGGCAAAGGTAAATCCGGTTTTTACATTCCATACTAAAAACACTAAAAATAAAATCACGGTAAAAACCGGAATAACAGCGGTTTATGATTATTCACAGTCTAAAACCGGCGCAAGACCTGAATTTGAAGACAGTTTAAGTGTCGCAGCCGGATTAAAAATAAGTTCAGCCAAAAATTCACTTTATACTTTTTATAAAATGCAGGATACAAAGCATTCACTTTTTGCGTATTATTCACATTATGCAAAAAACTTTACGATTTCGTGCAACGCCAAAGTTCAGGCAGAAGTACTTGACTCAAAGGCTGAATCTCCGTTTTTTTGCAATATGACAGAAAGTTTTTCGATTGGAATAAGTCCTAAAAACTTTCCCTTAACAAGGGCGGCTTTGAGTGCAGAATTTGAGCAGAAGATGTCAGGTTCAAGCGCAGCATTTACGGGCGCACTTTCGTACGGGTTTAATTTAAAATATGTGCGTTTTACGGGTAAAATTCAGCTTAAAGCCGGGGTTGTTATGTAAAAAGCTGAGGTTTTGAAGTATTTGGAAGTGACTACATTTTTCTATTAAAAGGGTGCATAATGGGCACGTTTCGCTTGATTAAGAAGGATATTTCTTGTATTATTCTATAATTAGTCAATAGACTTTTAAATCCAGTTTGATATTATTTTTTAAGAGGTAAACAATATGGACTATGATCTTTCAAAAGTGAGAAATATCGGTATTAGTGCCCACATTGACTCAGGAAAGACAACTACTTCAGAACGTATCTTGTTCTATTGTAACAAGATTCACGCAATCCACGAAGTTCGTGGTAAAGACGGTGTTGGTGCCGTTATGGATAACATGGAATTGGAGCGCGAACGCGGTATTACAATTCAGTCAGCAGCTACACAGGTTCAGTGGAAAGATTACACAATTAACTTGATCGATACTCCGGGACACGTAGACTTTACAGTAGAAGTTGAACGTTCTCTTCGCGTTTTGGACGGAGCTATCATGATTCTTTGTGCTGTAGCTGGTGTTCAGTCTCAGTCAATTACTGTAGACCGTCAGCTCAAACGCTATCACGTTCCACGCGTTGCATTCGTAAACAAATGTGACCGTCAGGGTGCAAATCCTATCCGTGTATGCAACCAGGTTCGCGAAAAGCTTGGTCTTAATGCACACATGATGGAACTTCCTATCGGTCTTGAAGACAAACTCGAAGGTGTTGTAGACCTCGTAACAATGAAAGCTATCTACTTTGATGGTCCTAACGGAGATGAACTCCGCTATGCAGAAATTCCTGCACACATGGTAGAAGATGCTAAAAAATATCGTGAAGAAATGCTCGATGCTGTTTCTATGTTTGATGATGAACTTATGGAAATCATCATGGAAAATGGCTTTGACAACATTCCAGAAGACAAAATCAAGGCAGCTGTACGTAAGGGAACTCTTGCAGAACAGTTTGTTGGTGTATTCTGCGGTTCTGCACACGTAAACAAAGGTATTCAGCCATTGCTCGATGCAGTTGCAGCTTACCTTCCTTCTCCAGATGAAGTTAAGAACGTTGCTTTAGACCTTGACAACAACGAAGCAGAAGTTGCTCTTACTTCTAACGAAAACGATCCTACTGTTGCTCTCGCATTCAAACTTGATGACGGTCAGTATGGTCAGCTCACATATACTCGTGTATATCAGGGAAAAATCAAGAAAGGTGAAGAACTTACAAATACACGTTCAAAGAAGCGCTTTAAGGTTGGACGTCTTGTACGTATGAACTCTGCTCAGATG
>JAILNY010000030.1 GCA_024691105.1 Treponema sp.
GTTGAATTCCTGTTACACAAATAATACAAACGGACACGCGGCTTAAGCCGCGTGCCGTCTAATGCATAGGGGCGCGCGGTGCGCCCTATTTTTAAGAGGTATAAAATGAAAATTGCAGTAGCCGGGACTGGGTACGTTGGACTTTCAAATGCGATTTTACTTTCGCAGAATAACCAAGTAGTTGCTGTAGATGTAATTCAACAGAAAGTTGATTTGATTAACAGCAAAAAATCTCCGATTGTTGATAAAGAAATCGAAGATTATCTTGCAAATAAAAAACTTAATCTTACTGCAACGACGGATGCAAAAAGCGCATACACCGGTGCTGACTTTGTAATTATTTCAACTCCGACAAATTATGATGTAGAAAAAAACTTTTTTGACACGAGTTCAATCGAAGCTGTTATCAAACTTGTAAAAGAATATAACCCTGCGGCGACAATCGTAATTAAATCTACAATTCCTGTCGGCTATACAGAGCGAATCAGAAAAGAATTTGAATACAGCAATATTCTTTTTTCTCCTGAGTTTTTGCGAGAGGGACATGCACTTTATGATAATCTTTATCCGTCGCGCATTGTTGTATCGTTTCCTAAAAATTCACCAGAACTTAAAGATAAGGCAGAACAGTTTGCGTCATTGTTAAAACAGGGCGCAATAAAAAAAGAGATAGAAGTTTTGCATCCGCATTGTACAGAGGCCGAAGCTATTAAACTTTTTGCAAATTCTTATCTTGCGGTGCGTGTTGCATATTTTAATGAACTTGATACCTATGCTGAACTTAACGGACTTGATGCAAGTCAGATTATCAAGGGAATAAGTCTGGATCCAAGAATTGGTGACTTTTACAACAACCCGAGTTTTGGTTATGGCGGCTATTGTCTTCCAAAAGATACAAAGCAGCTTAAGGCAAACTTTGCAGGCATTCCGCAGAATATGATCAGTGCGGTTGTTGCCGCAAACGACACCCGTAAAGAACATATTACAAATCAGGTTGCCGCAAAGAATCCAAAGTGCGTCGGAATATATCGACTTACAATGAAGGCCGGCAGCGACAACTTTAGACAGAGTGCTATACAGGGAATTATGAATCGTCTAAAAAGCCGCGGAATCCATGTTGTAATTTACGAGCCGACATTAAGTGCAGATAATTTTGAAGGCTATCCTGTAGAGCCTGCTCTTGCAGACTTTAAGGCAAAATGCGATGTCATTATCTGTAACCGCATGAGCGATGAACTTGTAGATGTAAAGGATAAGGTTTACACAAGAGATTTGTTTGGAAAGGATTAGAAACAATGCAATTCTTTTTTAAATGGCCTGAGGTCCGGCCATTAAAAAAGAGCCTTTAATAGCAGTTACCAAACAGTTACCGATTTTTGCGCCATTTTTTAATGGCGTAATATGTCGGGCGTACAGGCTTTTTAAGGTTATCGATAAGGCAGTGCAGAATGTAGGCGAAAAGAGACTTAGAGCCTCTTTTTCGCTGGTAAAAGCACTGCTTAAATGCTTCAAATCCTTCAGGGCTTTCTTTTGGTTCCTGGTAGATAACCTTAACAGGTTCATAAGACAGCTGGCCCTGATTAAATTCTACAGCCTCGCAGTGAGTACCGCTTCCGTCAAAGCCTACATTTGTTACAAGTGTTTTATCAGGGTAAAGACAATACATGTCATTTAAGTATGCCGAAGCAAGCCAGCGCACTGCCCACGAATTATTATAACCTGCAATCTGGTCTTTAAGCATTCTTACATAATCGCATGTGTTGTCAAAGTTAAAGTGGCGCTGGCAGTGTCTTGCCTTAATCTCTTTTAAAAGAGCCTTGCCGTCAGGATTAAAAACATCCCACGCGCGCTTCCATGTGGCCCAGCCCCAGCAGTCAGCACCTCGTAAGAAGAATGTTTCTGGCAGTGGATTGGAATGAGGTTCAACGTAGCCATTGATACATGCAACGTGAGGTTCATTTTGATAAATATCAAGAGCGTCGTTCATATATTGCAAAAAGTATGGAGACGTAACCAGGTCGTCTTCTAATACAATTACTTTGCCATATTGGTTTACAATCTGTGTAACGCCGGAAATAATTGATTGAGCAAGGCCTTTGTTCTTTTCTGATTCGATGACTGTTACAGATTTGCACCATTTTTTTGATTTTGCCGCTTCTCGTGTAAGTTGAATTTTTTGCATGACAGAGTCTGATGCGTTGTTTTTTGGCCCATCGGCAAAGATAAATAAATCGGATTTTTTTGCAAGAGAATTTTCGCTCAGTGCCTTAAGTGTCTGTAAAGTATGGTCAGGCCGGTTATAAATAAAAAGTGCGATTGGAGCGCAAGATGATTTTTGCATATATAACCTCCTGATTAAGAAAAATATACATTACAAACATCATTGTGTCAAATCTTTAATACCGCTATAATATTGTAATGGTTATTGCATTTGTAGACATGTCTTTTCATATCCAGAATACAAAGTCATCTCAGTTTTTTATAGATATGTTAAAACCGCTTGGAACTGTTCATCACATATCAAACATTGATGCATGGCGCGTGGTGCCAAAACTTAAGCCTGATGTAGTAATTATCTGGCAGCTTTTACCGACACCGGACGAAATTGACTTTTGGGGCTGTAAGAATGTTGTAATGATTCCTATGTATGATGCCTGTCCGCACGAAATAGAATTCTGGAACCAGTACAAAAAATATAAAATATTCTGTTTTTCAAAAACACTTTTTGATTCGCTCACTGCAGAAGGTTTTAACTGCTTTTACAGCCAGTATTATATTGATCCGTCTTTATACAGAAAACCATCGTTTATTTCAAAAAAAGTTAATGCTTTTTTTTGGGAACGCTATCAAAAACTCGGTTGGACTCTCGTAAGTAAAGTATGTCAGGCTCTTCCTATAAAGCATATTCATTACCACACAGGTCTTACACAGGACAGCCAGAGCCGCCCGTCAGACGAAACTATAAAAAAATATTCGATAACTTTTTCCGAGTGGTTTAACGATAAATCTGATATGGATAAAATTCTTGATAAAACCGATATCTATATTGCTCCACGAGTATCAGAGGGAATAGGTCTGTCTTTTATTGAAGCTCTTGCCCGCGGTAACCTTGTTGCAGCATACGATGCTCCCACAATG
>JAILNY010000033.1 GCA_024691105.1 Treponema sp.
TTTAGCATAGGATCTCCCATCTTTTTAATTTTTTCTATACTACCACTCCGTCACGTTTATTTCAATATGATGTTCCTAATGCGTTTTTCTGCTGGAGTTTTGCAAATTTCAGGAGTGAAATCCAGTTTATGCTTTGAGAAAAATATTTTTTTTGAAGACATCCGTTCATTTTTTTTGCTCCAAAAGTTTTTTACACTCAAAAACAGCAGAAAAACGCAGCTGCTTTGTTTTTAGCCAATCATATTACTATTGATGGGATGAAAATCAAGCGAATTCAGATTTGCTGAAGACGCTTGATATATTGTAGTAAGAATATAACATTATAGAGGTTTAATTATCCTAAAACCAATATAATTTGCTTTGTAAAACTCATCTGCAAACCCAACACTGCTAGAACGCAATGAAGAAATATTCTTTGATCTCCAACACCCTCCTTTATACATTGCAAACCACTCATTTCTCCAACACCATTCACAGACATTTCCACTCATATCATATAACCCAAATGGATTAGGGCGAAAAGATGCTACCCGAGTTCTTCCTGATGAATTATAATTTTCATATTTCGAAGTTATTTTTCTTCCTGTATAATATGTTGTCCTGGTTTTTGCCCTGCAAGCTATTTCCCATTCGTCTATTGTCGGCAATCTGTAACCATCTGCATCTTTTCGTATTAAAATATCATCCATAGTTACAGTCTCTTTATTTGGGAAAATATACACCTCTGTTAAACCTTCTTTTCGACTCCGTGCATTACAGTAATAAAGAGAATCAAGCCACGACACATTTACCACAGGTAATTCTTCTTTTGCATCAAAAGGAATATATGCATCTATTACAGAATAATATTCTTTTTCAGTTATTTCCGTTCTTGAAATATAAAAACCATTGGTAGTTACAGTTCTTATATCTTCTTCACCTTTAGGCCATCTGTTTTTTTCATCAATTGGAGATCCTATTGTATATGCTCCGGCTTCAATATGAACAAATTCTGAATCAGTTCCTGTATTGTTTTTTTCAGTACAGGCAATAAATAAAGTGCATATAATCATAATTAAAAAAACTTTTATGTTCTTCATTTATTTAATCCTCTGATGTTTATATTTTGGCTTATATTGTTTTGGAGCATATAAGTCTTGGTATACAATTCCTTTGCTCTGTATTACAGAAAGAGAACCAAATTTTATTACGGATTCTTTTCTAAAAAAGAATTTAATGAATTTATTGGTATACTTTGAATGTACAGACACCTTTGAAGTTGTTGTGTTTTTTATTAGATCCATAAGGTCAGAATACTCAGCAGATTCTTTATCTAAATCTACACAAAGACATCCGTAAGTAGCACCTTGATAATGAAGCCTAATTGCTTCCTGTTCGATAGGGACTCCATCGACATAATCATTTCCATAATCAGAGTCTTTTGCTTCAAGTCTAAAATAATATGTCTCCTTTTTTTGTTCAAGAATATCATAAATTCCAAGAGGCAGAGGTAATGAAACTCCATCAGAAGCTACACCTTTACCACCTGAATATGCATCAACTGATATAGTTTTTCTCGCCTTTATATTCAAAATATATCATAGTCGTCATCAATCGGTAATATTGCATTTTCATCTAATAGCTGTTTTCTTAATTTCATCAAATCAGTTTTTATTGGGTTAAGTAACGAAGTATAAAAGATTTTTTCACCAGAACCCTGTGATTTACCATAAAGATTAAAATAATTCTTATGCATAAGGTAATAAAGAACTTTTATTATATTTTCCTTATGCTTTATAATATACTCTTCATCAACTAAAACACACGGAGCCATACGAAAATCATTATCTTTGCCGTCATAATTTTTTATAACAGCACCGTCTATTAAAACATTTCTAATCAAATGCGCAATAAAAAAACGTTCTTCAGGATTCTTTATTATTTTTTCGCTGATTACAATTTTAGCTAATTCTACTCCGCAAATCTCTTCCGTATCAACAAATATTAGATCCCCTTTGATGATTACAAAAGAATCCTTAAAAGCTTCTTTTTCGGAAGAAGTCAACTGGAGAATCTGCAAATCAGAAATCCTTTTATAATCTGTCATTGTTTGTGCATAGGCTATTGAAAACAACATAAAAATGATGAAGATATAGTTCTTTATATTCATTTTTCTATCCTCTCAACATATATTTGAATTTTCCCGCCAGACGCTTCATATCTATTTGAAATATCGTTCACAAAATTTTCTATACCTTCATTTCCAGCATCTTTCCCGTTCAATCCGAAGCAACCTAAAGAACCCATTATACGGTTTCTCCCAAATTTCACAAAATGACCACCTACATGTATTTGAATATAGTCAGCTTTTCCATCACCTGTTATATCAGCTCTACTTTCTCGATCCGAACCTTGATTTTTATTCCACAGTTCTATTTTCGGTCCAAGGCCATCTCCCAAATCCATTATTCGTCCATAAAATAATTCAACTTCATCACTTGGATTAAAGGCAAGATTATTTAAATTATTTTCATTAGGAGCGTCTCTACTAGTTTCGTAGTATGAAATAGAACCAGTTACATCATCATTAACTATTACTAGATATATATCGATTAGTTTCTTTTCGTTCTTTCCTTGACTAACGATTCTCATTTCACCAGAACCTATTAAACCATATTCTTTGCGGAAAGATTCTGGCAAATCTTTTAATTTTTGATTAGTTATCGTTATTGTTACATCTCTTCCATCCGGGTCTGTATACTTGATAGGATTATTTGCCGCGTATGCAAACAGAACAATATGTAGTGCCTCTCAGGTTTGCAAAATCGAGGATTTAGTCCTACAATTGCTAAACTAAACCAAACAGCGCATGACATTACCTCATGCAAAAAGGAGACACTACATGAGTAGTATAATTTACATTGGAATTGATGTCCATAAGGCTTCTTATTCTTACTGCAGTTTCTTAAAAGACCAGGATAGTTTCTTTGCAGAACACAAAAGTGAAGCAGATTCAAAAAACGCTGTAAAGTACATAAAATCCGTAATTAAAACATTCGGATCAGATACCACTGTACTTGCAGGTTATGAAGCTGGTCCAACTGGTTATAAACTTTGCCGAGATTTACAAAAAGCAGGCTTTGCGTGTGTCGTTATGGCCCCTTCAACAATTTATAAACCTCACGGAGTACGGGTGAAAACGGACAGAAGAGATGCTCGTCTTCTTGCTCAGACTCTTGCATACAAAACCTTCAAGCAAGTTGCAAGACCAACTGAAAAAATTGAAGCCATGAAAGAATTTACAAGAGCACGCTGCAGTAAAAAACGACAGCTGAAAAAAGCAAAGCAGGAACTTCTTTCATTTCTTCTCAGAATGGGAATGATATATCCTGAAAAAGGATCATACTGGACGCAGAGTCATTTTGAATGGCTTAGAACAGTTCATTTTAAAGACGACTGGCTGCAGCTTGCGTTTGAAGAATATTTTGCAGAAGTAAATGAACTTATGGCAAAAGTTGCCAGACTTGATGCTCAAATAAAACAGATGGCAGAAAATTCTGACATAAAAGAAGATGTTGAAAAATTAATCTGTTTTACAGGAATTGATTATCTTACGGCGATAACCATAGCAGTTGAAGTCGGAGATTTTTCGAGATTCAATAATGCAAAATCTTTTTCAAATTATATAGGACTTTGTCCCGGAGAAGATTCCAGTGGACTGTCTATCCGGCGCACGGCAATAACAAAAGCAGGAAATTCCAGAATCCGACAGCTTCTGATTGAATCAGCAAAAAGTATAAAGTATGGTCGTCTATGCTCTGCAAAAAGCAAACGGCTTATACAACGGCAGGAAGGACAAAGTCCTTTGGTTATTCAATACGCAGATATGGCTATTGCAAGAATACGGCATAAGATGATGAGCATGGAACGAAAGGGGCTGCACTATAATGTCATAACGGCGGCGGCAGCAAGAGAACTTTCCTGCTTTATATGGGGAATGATGACTGGAAATATTTCCAGAGCATCTGTTTAATTTTTTAGTTTTTTATTTTTGGAAGTAACAGTAGGATTTTATGGATAATAAGTAATCTTCGAGCAATTTGTGGGCGTCAAATCTTAAAAAAGATTTTGATATGCCCGACTACAGACAGAAAGTACTTTCAGGCGGTCCATTGACCTGTAGGTAAGGCTTTGCCGAATCCACGTATATCAGAATGGTCAAATGCCGGATTAATTTCTGACTGTTGCTTCCATTTTTTATTTCGCTATTGACAAAGGCACAACATATCAAATTGCTATTGATGTGACTAAGCCTTGCTTCCCAGAACTCACATTTTTGTCAAAGAACTGCACATAAAATATCAAAATCCTAAAAATTTTTCAACTTTTCCCAAAGAAAAGAGGACATTTTTTAATTAAAAAAAGTATGAATACAGTGCAGGAATTTTTATCGCACACACAAAATCTTTCGTCTGCGCTAAATTTTCTGAAATCTTAAAAACACGAGGTTTTAAATGAACGAATCAACTTCTTCTGATATCAAAGGCTTTCAGCATGAATACAAAGACCGCCTCTTTAAGGCAATCTTTGGCCGCAACACTCCGCAAAGCAAAAAGTGGCGTCTTGAATTATACAACGCCTTAAACAACAGCAACTACACAGATCCTGACGCGCTCGAACTTAACACAATCGAAAACGTAATCTATCTTACAATGCGAAACGACATCTCATTTTTAGTCGACTCGCAGATGACACTTTATGAACAGCAGTCTACGTACAACCCCAACATGCCGCTTCGTGGACTAATGTATTTCGCGCAGGCCTATCAGATCTACCTGAGCAAGCTTGGAAAAATCCTTCACCGCACATCAATTGTTAAAATCCCCAATCCGCGCTTTGTCGTTTTTTACAACGGTTCTCGCGAAGTTCCTGATAAAGTTGAACTTAAACTTTCTGATGCCTTTGAAAAGCAGGATACCTCCGGCAATTTTGAATGGACAGCAACAATGATAAACATCAATAAAAATCACAATGAATCTCTTCAAAAAAAATGTGAGCCGTTGTATAATTACACAAGTTATGTAGAGCGAATCTCTGCAAACAAAAAACGCGGAATGTCCGGTAAAGATGCCGTTGACGAAGCAATGAACTGGGCCATCCGCGAAAATTTATTAGACGGCTTTTTTAAGCTCCAGAAAGAGGAGGTCCTTGGCATGAGTTTAACAGAATACGATGAAGAAGAAGCATTCCGAAACTTTTACGAAGACGGCCGTGAAGCAAAAGCCATCGAAGATGCTGTCATGCTTGTGAATAAATATAATGCAGATCCC
>JAILNY010000060.1 GCA_024691105.1 Treponema sp.
TGACGAAAAAGAAAGATCCGCCGCATCACTAAAAGCAACCGCCGAGGCCAAAACAAACATTAATAAATACAATACAATTTTTTTCATAAGTGAATTATATAATGTTTTGCTTTAATTGTGCTACAGCGCTTTTCCCACTACACTCCCAAAACCGCATGACTTGCAATTTTCTTTGCGGTCTTGTACCATGTTCATACTATGAAAAAGCCTTCTATCCTGTCGAAACTTGTTTCGGCAATTATTCCACATAAATATTCCAAAGAAAACCAAAAGGCAGCCGAAGAATCCATTCAGTCACTCCGCGCCCGGATGGACATCTTGTGTCAAAAAGCCCAGAATCTCGAAGACACCTACAAAGAACAGCGCACTCAGATCGAAGAATGTGCAAAAACCTTTTCTGCAATCGAACCAAGCGCAAGCGTACGCGCCGGAAAATTTGAACAGCAGATTGCCGTTGCAATCACATCTGTCAGCTCCGAGCTAGACAAAATCTTTACAACTAAAAATCCAAAAGCACTTAATTCAGAAATTAAGCTCCTTGTCCGCGTAATCCGCGAACGCCAGAACGCCGACATCCCTCAGGACGAATAAAATGTCAAACGATTTTACAGTCTGCCCGATCTGCCAGAGCAAAAAAATCACTTACAAAGACAACAAAAAATGGTTTTGCCCGGACTGTGGTTTTGACCTTTACAACAACGTAGCAGCCGCTGTCGGCCTCATCATAGAAGACACAGACGGCACAATCATCTTAGAAAAGCGCGCTAAAGATCCGCAAAAAGGCTTTCTTGCCCTCCCTGGGGGTTTTTGCGACCAGGATGAATCAGCCGAGCAGGCTGCCTTCCGCGAATGCAAAGAAGAAACCGGCATCGCACCCGATTCAATTCAATACATCACAAGCTACCCAAACACATACGTTTACAAAGGAATCACTTACAAAACCTGCGACCTTTTCTTTACCGCACGCTTTGACAACATCACAGGCCGCATCGTAGATCACATGCATGGCCAGCAAAGCGAAGTACAAAATTTCCAGAGCGTAAAAATTACATCGCTCGAACAGATAGACACGCTCCCGATTGCGTTCCCATCAGGCCGCGAGGCACTAAAATGCTGGTTTAAAAATCAGGTCGCACGATGCTAGAAGCAAGAACAGTTTTTAATGAGGAAATAATCATGAACACAAACATTATTAAATATATATTCGCCGGTGCCGCAATTTTTTACTTTATCGTTCAACTCTGCTTTTATAAATTCTGGCAGAACAAAATCAAAACAAATGCCGGCGAACTTGTTCTAAAAACAACAACTCCCAAAAACACAAAAGGAATCATTGTTTTAATTTTATGTCCAATCCTTGTTGTGCTTTCGATTATCACTCGCCCATCAAATTTTATAAGCTGCCTTATGTCAGCAGTATCAGGGCTTGCATTTTATATTACAAGCCGCGAGCTTGTTTATTCTAAGTTGAATGGAATTTACACAAACGGCCTTGTCGGTAACGGTCACCTTTACCGTTTTGACGACATTCAGACCTTTCCTGATACTTCCTGGAAAGAACCCGAAAAACAAAACACGACTTCGCTTGCAATCCAGCTAAAGCCGATAAAAAAACAGCAAAGTGCCGTTACCTTTATTGACTACGCAACAATTTCTGAATATTCAAAAGTTGTCGCAAAAATTAAAGAGATGAAAAAGAATAAATAGGAATTTTTCGCCGGTGCACATCGATTTCCGCCGGCTACGCATTGATTCACGCCGGTGCACATCGATTCCCGCCGGCTACGCATTGATTCACGCCAGTGCACATCGATTCCCGCCGGCTGCGAAATTTCCCCGCGCCTGTACTTTTATTATATCTTAGAATCAATCTCTGCTTCGATAGACTCTAAAATCTTTTTAACGTCCAGAACAAGAATAAAACTCTCGCCGTTCTTAGCAACACCCTGAACAAAGTCCTTACGGCCAGGCAGCGTTCCAAAGTCATAATTTTCAGAAACCACCATCTCAAGCTTTGTCACAACATCAACAGAATCTGCAAGCATTCCCAAAACAAGAGGCTGGCCGTCCTTCTGTTCAATCTCAAGCACAATAATCGAGCTGCGTTCATCACAAACAACCGGAGCAAATCCAAACATCTGTCTAAAGTCAATTACAGTCACAACAGAGCCGCGAATATTCATAACACCCTTAAGATACGGCAATGACTTTGGAACAGCCGTAATCGGCTCGTAATTAATCACTTCACGCACATAAGTCACAGGGATGGCAAAAGAACCTTCACCCAGATTAAACGTAAAATAAGAATCGTCCGTCATTTTCTCTCCTCTCAGATCACCATATCGGCCGGCTGTAAAAACTACGCTTTAAGCGCTCCAAAAAAAATATAATCTTCTATTTGACTGATACAAATTCTGATTGTAAAATATATGTATGGGAGGCACTTTCAAAATCGCAAGATTTTGGGGGTGCCTTATATTCACTATCGGCATATCAACCTTTTTCCATTATATATGATGTTAATGAAAAAGGGAAATTATTCCGATAATGTACTGAGAAATTTTTATTTTCTAAAAATCCCCGGAAGATTTTTAGATATCTTTTTAATGCCTTTTGGAGAGTTTATGGCACGCAAAAAGTCGGCAGAGTCCACCATTGTACTTAAAGATTCAGTCGGAATCGAACAGGCTGCTTCTATTAAAAAACAACTGCTCGACGCAATTAAAAATGAAAAAACAGTTCTACTTGATTTATCTCAGGTAACAGACATCGACTCTTCAATTATTCAGTTAATTCTTGCAGCAAAAAATGAAGCAGACAAAACAGAAAAAGAGTTTTATATTACAGGCACAATTCCAGCCGATGTCACAGCATTACTTGCAATGCTTTCTGTTTCTTTTCCTGTAAAAGGACAGGAGGCTTAAATGTTTGACCAGGTATCCAGCGTATTTTTTGACGAAGCAAATGAACTTCTCGACAACCTTGAAGGCTACCTTCTTACTCTTGAAACTGAACCGGAAAATCAAGAAGTAATTTCTGCCGTTTTCCGCGCAATGCATACAATTAAAGGTTCATCAGGAATGTTTGGCTTTGATGAAATTTCAAAGTTCACACATAAGATGGAAAACACCTTTGATATGGTTCGTAACGGAATTGTTCCTGTAACGCCACAGCTTATAAATCTTACACTCAAGGCTCGCGACCATATCCGCTCTATGCTTGGAGCCGAAATCACTCCCGAGATTCAAAATGCGTCTCAGTTTATTATCGAAGAATTAAACAGCTGCGTTGCCCCTTATCAAAACCAGGACTCGCAGGGCTCCGCATCATCTCAAAATGCAAATCAGACTCAAAACGCCAATGCTCCTTCTGCACAGGAAATTACAACACAAATCGGTCTTAAAACAGAAGCACCTTCTGTACAATCAGAGGCTCCGCAAACAACCTGGCGCATTTCGTTTGTTCCGTCTGAGACCATTATGCAAAACGGTACACGCCCTGAGCTTCTTATCAAAGAACTTTGCGAGATGGGAACATCGACTGTTGTAACGTTCCAGGATAAAATTCCAGAGCTCTCAAAAACAAAACCAGAAGCCTGCTATTTGTACTGGGACATTATTCTTACAACCTCAAAATCAGAAAACGACATAAAAGATGTTTTTATTTTTGTTGATGATGAATCAAAGATAAAAATTGAACAGATAAAAGATACCGGCATTCATAAAAAGATTGGTGAAATTCTTATTTCCCGCAAGCTCGTTACAGAAGATGAACTTACAAAAGTAATTGAGGAACAAAAAAAGGTCGGCGATCTTCTTGTTCAAAAAAATGTAATTTCAGAGCAGCAGGTTCAGTCTGCTCTTGCTGAACAGTCACATTTATCAAAACTCAATAAAGAAAAAGAAACTCCGTCTCAGCCGGCACAACCGGTTGTAGCAAATCAGACAATCCGTGTCAGTTCGCAAAAACTTGACCAGCTTGTCGATCTTGTCGGAGAACTTGTAACCTTTAACGCGCGACTTTCTTCCATTGCAGGTGAAATAAAAAATTCTTCGCTTTCTACATTGTCCGAGCTTGGCGAGCATCTTATCTTCTCCCTCCGCGACACATCAATGGAAATGCGCATGCTCCCTATCGGAACCATCTTCTCCCGCTTCCGCCGCCTGGTTCATGACCTTGCAGGCCAGCTTGGAAAAAACATCGATTTAATTACAGAAGGCGCCGAGACAGAGCTTGATAAAACCGTTATCGAAAAACTAAACGACCCGCTCGTTCACCTTATACGCAACTCATGCGATCATGGTATTGAGTCACCGGAAAAACGCGCCCAGCTTGGCAAAAACGCCACAGGAACCGTAAAGCTTTCTGCAAAACACGCCGGCGCCTTTGTTCTTATTACAATTTCCGATGACGGCGGCGGACTTAACAAAGAAGCCATCTTTAACAAAGCCGTTGAGCGCGGGCTTGTCAAAGCTAATGATGAACTTCCTGACCAGCAGATTTACGATTTAATTTTCCAGCCTGGCTTTAGTACCAGCAAGACAGTTACCTCTGTCTCTGGCCGTGGCGTCGGAATGGATGTTGTAAAACGCGACATCGATTCACTGGGCGGCTCCGTCAGCGTCGAAACCGAAGCCGGCAAGGGTTCAAGCTTTATCCTTAAAATACCTTTGACCCTCGCAATTATCGAAGGCATGCTCGTACAAATCGGCGACAATAAATACGTTGTGCCGGTTTCTGGCGTCGAAGAATGTATTGAGTACGAACCAACAGAAGAATCTGATTTCCTTTGTTCTCATATTGTCGCCCGCGAAGAATATCTTCCTTGTATCAATATGCGCAGGTATTTTGAAATTTCCGGAGCCGCCCCAGAAGAGCAGCAGGTTGTCGTTGTAAATGACCAGTCATCTAAAATAGGAATTATCGTCGACACAATTATTGGCAATCATCAGACGGTAATTAAACCAATCGGAAAACTCTTTAAAAATATCGAAGGCCTTTCAGGCTCAACAATTCTTGGCGATGGATCTGTCGCTTTGATTCTCGATATCTTTAAACTTTCTGACATAATCAGAAAACTGGATGCAAAAAAAGAATGAGCGCTATGTTAAAAAAATCTAAATCTACAGATTCCGCATCCCTTTCTATCCCGCGATCAATGTATCCGCAAACCGACATGACCCAGGATCAATTTAAACGAATTGCCACGTTTATGGAAAAGACAACCGGTATAAAAATGCCGGATTCAAAACGTACAATGATTCAGGCGCGTCTTTCTAACCGCCTGAAAGTTCTCGGCTTTGAAAACTATTCACAGTATATCGATTACGCGTTTGCCACAAATGAATGTGCCAACGAAGAAATCATAATGATGATTGACCTTCTTACGACAAACCTTACTCATTTTTTCCGCGAGAATCAGCATTTTGATTTTATGACACAGAATGTTCTTCCACATCTTGTAAAAGAAAATATCCAGATTCCAAAAATCTGGTCCGCAGGCTGTTCATCTGGAGAAGAGCCTTATACACTTTCAATCGTAATGCAGGAATTTATTGCAAAGAACCGACCTTCATTTTCAGACTATTCAATTCTTGCAACTGACATATCTACAAGAATTCTTTCAAGCGCAAAACAGGGAGTTTATCCGCTTGAATCTGTAGAAAAGCTCCCTTACGATTTAAAGAAAAAATATTTTTTAAAAAGTAAAAATCCCGACAAACCTTATGCAAAGGTTAAAGATTTTGTCAGAGCCAAAATTCAATTTAACAGATTAAATTTTATGGATTCTTCATACAAAATCCCGGATAAAAAAGACATAATTTTCTGTCGTAATGTTTTGATATATTTTGATAAACCAACACAGTTTGCCGTAATAAGAAAACTTGTTAATTGCCTTAGAACAGGAGGCTTTCTGTTCCTCGGCCATTCTGAAACGATTTTCGGTTCAGGGTTACCACTCAAGACAATTTCAACAACAGTATTTCAGAAAACGGAGGAATACTAGTTATGCCGATAAAAGTTTTAATCATCGACGACTCTGCATTAGTCAGAGAAACTTTAAGCCAGATTCTCAATTCAGATCCTGACATTAAAGTAATCGCCACAGCCTCTGACCCGATCTTTGGTGTAAAAAAGATTAAGGTTGAACGTCCTGATGTAATCGTTCTCGATATCGAGATGGCGCGCATGGATGGTCTTACCTTCCTGCGCAAAATGAACGAAACCGTAGACCCGATTCCATGTGTTGTTTGTTCTACAATGGTTGCAGAAGGTTCAGAAAATGCAATGAAGGCTCTCGAATACGGAGCTGCGGCCCTTCTTCAAAAACCGGCGCTCGGTACAAGAAAGTTCTTAGAGGAATCTAAAGTAAGAATTTGTGATGCAGTTCGTTCTGCTTACAAATCTACTTCAAACATAAAAAAATTAATTCCGTCTCCAATTTCAAGCCGCATTCATTCGCCGCAGCCAAAACTTTCGGCAGATGTAATCCTTGAAAAACCGACAAGCCTAACAACTCCACTTGAAACAACAGAAAAGATTGTTGTCGTTGGTGCAAGTACCGGAGGAACAGAAGCATTAAAAGACTTCCTTACAATGCTCCCTGATGACGCTCCTGGTATTGTTATCGTTCAGCACATGCCTGAGCACTTTACCGCCGCTTTTGCAAGCCGTCTCGACGGCCTTTGTAAAATTCACGTTAAAGAAGCTCAAAACGGAGATGCTGTAATTCAGGGACAGGCGCTCATTGCACCAGGAAATTATCACTGTCTCTTAAAGCGCTCTGGCTCACGATACTTTGTAGAAATAAAAGAAGGTCCGCTTGTTTCACGTCACCGCCCGTCAGTTGATGTTCTGTTCCGTTCTGCCGCACGCTATGCCGGCAAAAACGCAATCGGAATTATCATGACCGGTATGGGTGATGATGGTGCAAAAGGAATGAGAGAAATGCACGATGCCGGTGCCTTTACAATTGCACAGGACGAAGCATCATGTATTGTATACGGAATGCCGGGCGAGGCCGTTAAAAACGGAGGCGTTGATAAAATTGTCCCATTGTCAAATATTGCCCAGACAATGATGAATTCTGCTTTGATTCGTTCAAGGTAAGAAAAACATTCTAAAATATCAGAACGCGTCTTTGTCTCTTATCAGAAACAAATGCGTATTCTAAGGAGTAAAATATGGCAGATAAAAAAATTTTAGCAGTTGACGATTCAGTTTCAATCCGTAAAAGTATTTCATTTGTTTTAAGTCAGGAAGGCTACGAAGTAGTCGAAGCCGTTGACGGAGCAGATGGACTTGAAAAAGCAAAAAGCGCAAAATTCAATCTTGTCATCACAGATATAAATATGCCAAACATTGACGGCATCGAATTTATTAAACAGCTTAGAACAATGGAAGGTTATAAATTTACACCAATCATTGCCCTTACAACAGAAAGTCAGGATTCTAAAATGCAGGAAGGAAAACAAGCCGGCGCAACAGGCTGGATTGTAAAACCATTCACTTCAGAAAAGCTTCTTGCAATTGTAAAGAAAATAGTCGGCTAATTGAATTCTAAAAAGGCGCTTTTTAAAATTCAAACAGGAGAGTGCACAAACAACAAGGAGGTTTGTCATGAAAGGTCTTAGTTTTATCAACAAGAGTTTAAAGAATATCATAATGGCTCTGGCTTTTCCAATTATCGTTATTGCTATTGTCGTTATTGCAGTTTATTCTGCATTGCAGACAAAGTATACTATCATTGACCTGGAAAAGCACAGCCTGTCCCAGCAGTTTGATGAACTCTCAAAACATACTACAACACGCATCGACACAGAGTTTGCCCGCCTCGAGGCAATCGCAAACCGCGAAGATATCCGCGACACTTCGACATCTGTTAAAGACCGCGCTGCCCTTTTAAACAATGACTTAAGGGAAGACGTCGGTCACCGCTACTTTGTTTTTTCTGATGCAAAAGGTAATGCCTACAGCTCACTTGGAAAAAGCGTTAATATCAGCGAGCGCGAATATTTTAAACTTACACAAAAAGGGCAGCGTTCCGTTACCGACCCTATGATGAATAAAATCCTCAACGCATACGCCCTTCTCTTCGCAGTTCCGTACAAAGACAAAGCCGGTAACTACGCCGGTGCCGTCTGTATCGATACAACATGCGACATCTTAAACACAATCTGTACCGACACTTATATCTCTCCTAATGCGACTGTCGTTGTAATTGCACGCGCAACAGGAAAAGTTATCGGAACATCTAACGACCAGGTTGCACCGATCGATCAGGACATTCAGGAAATTGCAAAAGAGAACAGCGGTTTTGCAGCCCTTGCTGAGTGTTTTGCCGAAGCCGCAGATGGAAAGAAAGATACAAAACTTATCAGAGTAGAAAACACAAGAACATTTGTCTCATACACTCCTGTCGAAGGAACTCCGTGGGCAATTCTTGTAACGGCTCCTTACAGCGATTTTAGTGAACGCATCAAACGCATGGAAGTCCTTAACGCAATAATCGGAGTTATCCTTGCAGTTCTCGGAACTTTCTTATTTGTACTTTTTGCAAACTCACTTGTTAAAGACATTTCTAAAGTACAGAACATGCTCCTTGATGTTGCAAATGGTGACTTAACACTTTCTAATACTAAACCAAAAGATAAAGCTGTTCTTGCTAAACGCCCTGATGAACTTGGCGATATGGCCAGATCTCTCCAGGACATGGTTTCAACCTTAAGCCAGATTATTGCAACCGTTCGCGATTCTGCAATTCATGTCGAAACAGGCGGCTCTCAGTTATCTTCTTCAAGCCAGGCAGTTTCTTCCGGTGCCTCTGAACAGGCTGCCTCTACAGAAGAAATGTCTGCTACAATGGAAGAGATGACCTCTAATATCCGCCAGAATGCCGACAACGCTGCAAAGACCAGCGAGATTGCAAACCGCACATCCGCAGAAGGCGAAGCCGGCGGCATGGCTGTTACCGAAGCCCTCGAAGCCGTAAAAGAAATCGCAAATAAAATAAACATCATCGAAGAAATCTCTAACCAGACAAACCTTCTTGCAATCAATGCCGCAATCGAAGCCGCACGCGCTGGAGAAGCCGGCAAAGGATTTGCAGTTGTTGCTTCCGAAGTCCGTAAACTTGCAGAGCGGTCAAAGATTGCCGCCGGCGAAATCAGCGAGCTGTCAGGAAAGACCCTTCTTGCTGCAGAAAATGCCGGCAATAAAATCAACGAGGTTGTCCCAGGTATTGAACAGACTTCTCAGCTCATTGACGAAATCGCAACCGCCTGCCGCGAACAGGACAACGGTGCAGAACAGGTTTCTACAGCCATCATCCAGCTTGATACTGTCGTACAGCAGAATGCCTCTGCCGCAGAACAAATGGCTGCCATGGCCGAGGAGCTTTCTAACGAAGCACAAAAACTTGTTAAAGCAATCGGCTACTTTAAGATTGACGAAAATCTTGTAAATCACGCTTCTGAACATAAACCATCCTCAAAGCGCGCTCTAAAACCTGCACGCCATTTTGAGCCTATACGCAATGTTGAACAAGTGCGCGATCAGACATCACCTGTTCCTCAGCCGGAGCCTAAAGAACAGCCAGCTAAGCACAATGTCGATGTTTCAACAATGGGAGACGAAATCGCAAACTCATATCCAGACGATGAAATAGATCCAGCAGATATTCCATCTGGAGCAATAACAGAAGAACCAGAACCAAGCACAGAAACTAAACCTGCTGCTCCAAAGGTTCCACCTTCAAATTTTGTTCCAAAAACAACAAGCGAGATGATCAGCGATTCAGAATTTGAAGAATTCTAAAACTCGGGCTAAAATAGAATCGGACGGGAAGAAAAATGATACAGCAGTATTTGACTTTTACAATTGAAGATACTCAGTACGCGGTTAACGTATTCCAGATTCAGGAAGTACTTGAATACGAGGAACCTCAAAAGATTCCCTGCTCAACTCCGCTTCTTCTTGGAATAATCCGCTCACGTGATACAAATATTGCCATCATGGATCTGCGCAAAAAATTTGGTTTGCCGCCAAGAATCTGCGACAAACTGACACGAACCATCGTGCTCGAAGTTGTCGACCAGAATCAGGGCGTAATAACTCTTTACGGTATTATCGCTGACAAGGTTCTCGAGGTTATTGAACTTGATGACAGTAAACTTGAGAGCGTTCCTAAGAATAAAAATTTTTCTGGCGGTGAATTTGTCTCGGCTGTCGTCTCTCAAAATGACAATTATCTTCTTGTCCTTGATGTAAACAAGATTTTTTCAGAAAAGGAACTTTCCAAGGACGAAGTTTCAAATTCCAGAGAGCCAAAGACAAGTGCTAAACGGAGGGCAAAATGACAAAACAACTTTTAACTTTTTCAATTGACGGATGCCTCTATGCATTTGAAGTATTCAAAGTTCAGGAAGTTCTGGTTTACACAGAGCCTGTAAAAATTCCCTGCGCCTCTCCATACATCGTCGGCCTTATAAACTCTCGCGGCGAAGGAATCTCTGTTATGGACCTTAGAAAAAAATTCAACCTGCAAAGCGCAGATACAACAAAAGAGACCCGCATCATCGTTGTAGAAGTTAAACGCCCAACCCCAGAAAACCCGGATCACATCTGCACCTTTGGCGCCGTAACAGATTCCGTAAAAGAAGTGCTTGAAATAGAAGACATCGATATTGAACCAGCCCCAAAGTTTGGAAACACAATCCAGGCTGAATACATTAGCGGAATAACAAAAAAAGAAGGAAAGTTTATAATAATTTTAGACGAAGAAAAAATCTTTGCAAAAGAAGAAACGCCTGCAGCGTCACAGGCTTAAAGCTTAAAAACCGGCGCCGCGGACTAGATGTCTGCCTCTCCCGAAATTCACGGCGCTTAAATATGTTTGAGCGTTCTTCGCTCAATAAATTCGGTTTGAACTCGAACAACATCCGGCACCGGAAATCCCGCAATAACCTGAAGTAAAACCTCAGCGGATAACTCTGCAATCTTATCCCTGTTCTGCCTGAAAGTCGTCAAAAAAAGATTATCCGCCATAATAAGACTGTCATCATCAAAACCAATAACCGACACATCATCCGGAACAGATTTACCAGCTTCCCTCAAATACGAGATTGCACCAAAAGCCAGGGTATCACATACACAAAATACAGCCGAAATATCCGGACAGCGGCTGTACAATTTTTTCATGCCTTCATAACCGGCATCTTCATGCCAATATTCACATGTCTCTCTGTACTTTGTATCAAATTCAATACCTTCAGTCCTAAGGTACTCAATAAAACCCTCATAGCGTTCCATTGACGCAGGGCTTTTTTCACGGTAAGGAGCTCCCAAAAAACCAATCTTTTTGTGGCCGGCCTCAATCATTTTTCTAGCTGCCAGAGCGCCGCTTTCTTTATTTTCAGAAACAACAGTACAAACCCCGTCAATAAATTCATTTGTCGACACACACGGAATTCCAGAGGAACCCAAAAGTCCAATTTCAGGGTCATCATCAAGGGGATTTACAACAATAATACCATCAACGTCGCGATATTTGCAGTGATCAATATATGACATTCCGCCGTTAAAGCTCTTGGACAAGAACAGCAAATCATAACCTGCGGCTTCTATCTCGTGCCTGAATCTGTTCAGCATACCACCAAAAAGCGGATGCTCAAATCCACGCCTCATAGACGTATCCTCAAGTATTACACCAATTAGCCTTGACTGTTTAGTAGTAAGGGATTTTGCTGCCATATTAGGCTTGTAACCAGCCTTTTTAGCAGCTTCAAGAATTATTTCACGCGTTTTTGGATTCAGCTTACCATTACCATTAAGTGCTTTAGAAATGGTAGGGGCAGAATAACCTGTTTCCCTGGCTAAATCATAAATCGTTACCATACTTTTTTTCTGACAGCTGAATTTAAAAAAATAGAACATCCCCTGCTAAAACAGTACATAAAGGGGAGTATGCAGTAATAAACTGCTATGGCCTATCACCTTTATGTACGTTTCGCAAAAGAAGTTCTTTTACATTACTGGCAGTGCTTAAAAAGCACCACCAAACAAGTTAAACTATTCCTTAACAGATCCCATTGTCAATCCAGAAATAATGTATCTAGACATGAAACAATAGAAGATAATGATAGGAACAAGAGAAACTGCAATACCCATATAAATAGCACCGAACTCTGTACGATAAATATCACCACGGAGCAACTGTACCAAAATAGGTAATGTTTTCTTTTTATCATCCTGCAACAAAATCATTGGAGTAACAAAGTTGTTCCATGATCCAACAAATCCGAAGATTGCCTGTGTTGCAAGAGCTGGCTGAAGAATAGGAATAATAATCTGGTTAAAGATTCTAAATTCTCCTGCACCGTCGATACGACCAGCATCTACAAGTTCAAGAGAAAGAACAGATGCCATATACTGTCTCATAAAGAGTACAGTTGTCGCACTTGCAATTGCAGGAATTGTCAAAGGAATAAAACTGTTAGTCAAGTGAAGTACTGACATAAACTGGTAGAATCCGATGAACGAAATAGAAGCCGGCAACATCATAATAAAGAGGATGAATGCCCAGATAAACTTACGTCCCTTGTATGAATATACGTGCAAAGAATATGCAGTCAATGCAGAGAAGTAAATTCCCAATCCTGTAGAACAAACTGATACGATCAATGAGTTCCAGAAACCGCGCCAAATCTGGAATTTACCCTTTGTAAAGTAAAGGATAAAATCACCAATGTGGATAAACTGATTCTGATAAGAAGGCAACTGGAATACAGATGCCCAACCACCAGCAGTACCTACAGTAGCTGTTTTAAGACCAGATCCACAAGTAATCAACAAGTTCCAGTTATGAACTGCTGCTTTACTAGGCCAAAGTGCAAGACCAGCGTTAATTTCTTCTGTAGTTCTTGTTGCGTTAATCAACATAATGTAGATTGGAACAATAGCTACAAGAACAAAAAATACCATTAAAATATAAATGATTGCCTTTTTGACAGTCATCGAAGCCTTATAATCCATCTTCTACACCCCCTACTTACGTCCCATGTCGCTACGATCTTGCATAAAGAAGTAGATGAGCATTGAGAAGAACATAGTAATAATAAATACACCCATGGCAATAGCAGAACCGTACGCGTAGTCGTTAACGCCCTGGAATGCCGTGTTATACATATATACAACCATTGAACGAATCTTAAAGTCAGGTCCACCGCGCATATCTGTCAGCAAGAATGGAATTTCGAACAACTGCATACCACCAATCAATGATGTAATAAGAATGAACAACATCATTGGTCTGAGCAATGGCAATGTAATATACCATGTCTGCTGTCCCTGGTTTGCACCGTCTACTACTGCAGACTCATACAAAGAAGGAGAAATAGATGTAATACCAGCCATCAACATAATCAATGTCTGACCACACCACAACCACCACTGAATAAATGCAACGATTCCACGTGTCCAAGGAACACTACGGAAGAAGTTAATAGCTTCTGTTATAACTTCACCATCACGAACTGTAGTCGTATGTATTCCCAAGTTATATAAGAACTGGTCAACCGGTCCATTAGGATAACCAAACAAACTTCTGAACAAGATAGCAACTGATGCTGCGGTCAACAAGTTAGGCATATAGAACAAAGCACGGAATGTATTTTTACATTTCAAATGCATACGAGGATCTGTAAACCAAATTGCAAACAAAAGTGCTATACCAAGCTGAGGTGCAAAGTTCAAAGTCCACATAATGAACGTATTAATTACTGAACCCCAGAAATACTTGTCGCCAATTAAGCGTGCAAAATTTTTAAATCCGATAAGATGAATTTTTGTTGAAAAGCCTTTTAAATCACTAAAAGACAAAAGAATTGTGTAAATTGTAGGCCACAACTGGAAAAATAAGTATATTACAATGAACGGAATTACAAAGAATACACCATACTTCTGAAGTTTAGCCTCTGATCCTAATTTTTTACTGGCCATAGTTACTCCATAGATATTGTAAATTATGTAAAAAGCTGACAGAAAAAAAAAGTGCAGTATGACTTTGTCACGCTGCACTTTTTTTCAATTCAAAGAATTAGAAACCGAGTGTTACGCTAACCTGATCTTTGAAGTCTGCAATAGCCTGATCTTTAGACTTTTCACCGTTCATGTAAGCAGCTACAGTTTCACCCCAGATACCTTCGATAGCCTGGTCTGTTCCCTGTGTAAGTTTACCATCAACGTTGTTAGCCATAGCAGCAAACTCTGCATAGTGGTTCTGTCCGTTAAGGAATGGTTCATTGTATGTATCTTTAATCTTGTTAACTACGTTGTTGTTAGATACCATATCACCTGTGTCTTTTGCCCATCTCTCGAGGAAAGCATCATCAGTAGCTACATATTTGATGAAGTCTTTAGCAAGGTTAGGAACCTTAGTCTTCTTATATGCAGCAACCCATGTACCACCCCAACGATAAGGAGCTGGTCCAGGAATCATAGCCCAGTCACCAGATGTATTTGGTGCGTTTGGTTTAAGAACGTAGTGGAGACCCCATGTAGGGAGGAAGTAAGAGAATACTTCGATTGCTGAACCCTTTTCATCTTTGAGTTCACCCTTCATACCAGCGAACCAACCTTCAGCCCACTGACCCTGGCGTCCTTCGTAACCTTTGTCTTTCATTGTCTTACACATTTCCATGTACTGGATCATAGCTGGGTCGATTGTAAGTTTTCCACCTACAACCCAAGGATCCTTACGAGCACCCTGGAATGGCTTGAACAAGTCACCAGTTGTTGAAACGATTACACATTTTCCGTTAGATTTGTTCTTAAGGAGTTCTGCTGTTTCAAGGAATTTATTCCAGTCTGTCATGTACTTCTGTACTTCAGCTGGTTCATCTGTACCAAAGTATTTCTTTGCAAGTGAGCGGCGATAGAACATAGCACCTGGACATGCCTGCCAAGAAAGACCATATACTTTACCATTGTAAGATCCAACTTCTGCTGGATAAGCGATCATCTTGCCTTTGATTTCGTTGTAAACGTCTGTCAAGTCAAGAAGAAGTGCATCACCCTGTTCAACATATTTGCGAACAAATGCGTCTTCGAGAGCGAATACGTCTGGAGCACCATTTCCGTTTGCAAGAACTGGGTCCAATTTGTTAGGGAACTGATCTGTAGGTGTAAGTGAGTATTCAACTTCTACATCTGGATGATCAGGTTTGTAATAGTTATCAATCATTGTCTGAAGTTCGTCAGTGAATGACCAAACTACCAATTTTTTTGCTTCTTCCTTGTTACCACAGCTTGATACAGATGCGATCATAGCAGCTGCTGCGATAGCAGAAAGAATAATTCTACTTTTCTTCATATTTCCTCCAGGATACATGAACATTAAAATTATTTAGAGTCCGACTGCAAAGCAACCGGTTTCCCTCTTTAGTAAGTCTAATTATCTATCCAAAGTCCTAAGTTGTCAACAAAAAAAACGAAAAATTCGTTCAAAATTTACTAAATTTTCCGTTTTAGAGACATCGTTCAGACTTTTGAACATATTTATTTCCAATTTTTTACGATTTCGTTATAATATTTTCTGTTTGCGTTATAATCACCTGTAGAAACCGTAAGCATAAGGGTCGTATACTCGTCCTTAGGCAGGAGTGAATTTTCATAAATCACGGATGATATTTCATTATAGGTGTTCTTTTCTTCATAAACAGTGGCATAGAATGTAATTCTGTCTTTCTGACGGATACAGGAAACCTTTGAAAGCGGTTTGTACGAGTCTGGACTAAAACTGTATAAAGCTGTTTTTACATAATACATGTATGCTGCTTTTTGAATTGGAAGAATACGGATTGAAGCAGAGTCTCCTTCAAGAAAGAAATTCTTAAGATTGCCTGCACTCTGCCAGTTTTCGTCAAAGGTAATTGTCGCATTTCCCTCTGTTACGACTACTTTCTTTGGATTCTTTTTTGCTTTTTTGTGCGTAATTTTTAATTCTTTCATGTCGCGCGGAAAAAACTTTGAAAATTCTTCGTAATCAGTTCTAAACAGGCGGCCAATGGCTACGGCCTTAAAAATCTCTTCCCCAGAATTACTTACGATTTTTTTGATATTGAAAATCGGCATAAGATAATCATAATAAACAAAGACATCACCGCCAAACTGAGCATAGTCTTCGCGACTGACAAAACCATTATCCATAAATACGCTGGATGAATTATATTTAACAAGCGGATTCAATTCAGGGTTAAGTTCAACCTCAGGCGAAATAAGTCCTGCCTTTTTTCTACGGGCACAAAGCTCATATACAAGGTCGTGCATATAATTGATTATCTCTGTATCGTCCGGGGTAATCGTAGTTACAAAGCGTTCGCCGGTCATATCTACATAATCCTTGTCAGGATTAATTGTAAAAAGCAGCTCGATGTTTTTGTAAGGAAGAGTTTCTGTTGCCGGAGCAAAATAGCGTACGGCATATGTCGCTTTGTCATACATCAAAAATCCGACATAAGACTCGCGGTTAAAGGAATAATCGCGGAAATAAATAAATTCCCCGGGAATTTCTTCGTATGGAGTTCTTTCTACACCGGGAATTGCAAATAAATTTGTGGCAAGTACAAAAATTGAACAGATTATTAACAGATGTTTTTTCATTTTAGCCTCGTTTTGTAAAAAAATTGCCCCGTACTTTGTTACAGCGTACAGGGCAAATATCAAATCTGCGATTCAGCCTTAACTTATGCGTTAAGCTTCTTTAATTCGTCGCGAACGATTTCTGCGGCTTTTGCAGCTGCTTCTTCTGCAGGAACGAGAGTTGCCTCTGCATCCTGACGGAGCTTAAGCTCTACGTTTGGAAGATTTTTGTCGCCGACTACGATGCGGATTGGATATCCGATAAGCTCTGAGTCTGTGAACTTAACACCCGGGCGTTCGTTGCGGTCGTCTAGAATTACTTCGATTCCGTCTGACTTGAGGTCTTCGTAAATCTTATCTGCAACTTCCTTCATCTTGTCCTTGTACTGAACAGGAATAACTGCTACCTGGTATGGAGCTACAGTCATAGGCCAGATGATTCCCTTGTCATCGTGGTGTCCTTCGATAATGCTTGCGAGTGTGCGGTCAACACCGATTCCGTAACAACCCATTAATGGAGTTACAGGTTTTCCGCTTTCTCCAAGATATGTTACGTTCATTGACTTTGTATATTTAGTTCCAAGCTTAAAGATGTGACCAAGCTCGTTACCTTTTTTCATGTAGAATTTGCCGCCACATTCTGGACAAGCATCGCCCTCTTTACAAGTGCGGACATCTGCTGTCATAAAGGCAGTAAAGTCACGGCCTGGTTCTACGTGCTTAATGTGATAGCCTTCTTTACCGGCACCTGCGATACAGTCATGCATATCTACAGTTGACTCGTCCATAAGAACAGGGATTTTTATTCCGACAGGGCCTACAAAGCCGTGTGGTGCACCTGAATATTTAAGAACGTCTTCGTCGCTTGCAAGTTCTGCACCAGAGGCTTTGAGAACTGCTGCAAGCTTTGTTTCGTTTACATCAAGATCGCCGCGGATAAGTACACAGAAGAATGTTTCCGGAATATAAGTCTGACCGCCTTCTGTAACAGTCTTTGCGCCTTTATAGAATTCAGTCTGAGAAAGATCAACAGCACAGTTGTAAACCTTGTAAATAAGAGCCTTGAGGAATGTAGTTGATTTTTCGCCGAAGAATTTTTCCATGTCTTCGATGCTGAATACGTTTGGAGTTGCAACTTCTTCAATTGCCTTGTCTGTCTTTTTCTGTGGCTGGCCGTTTGAGTCGAGTGGAACTTCTTTTTTGCAGGCTGCCTTTTCTACGTTTGCGGCATAAGAACAGTCTGGACAAAGAAGAAGTGTATCGTCGCCTACTTCAGATTCAACCATAAACTCTTCTGAGCCCGAACCGCCCATAGAACCAGTGTCAGCTTTTACGCTGATAGTTGTAAGTCCCATGCGCTTAAAGATGCGGCGGTATGCTTCTGCAACATTGTCGTAAGAAGCATCGAGGTCTGCCTGGTCCTTGTCAAAAGAATAAGCGTCCATCATTGTAAACTCGCGTCCACGCATTACTCCGTAGCGTGGACGGATTTCGTCGCGGTATTTTGTATTAATCTGATAAAGTGTAAACGGAAGCTGTTTGTAAGAAGAAAGACCTTCGCGAACAAGGGCTGTAAAAGCTTCTTCTGCTGTAGGAGAAACTACCATGTCCTGGCCCTGACGGTTCTGAGCGGTAAGCATTTCGCCGGACATTTTGTCCCAGCGTCCTGATTCCTTCCATAAATCACCGGGTACGATTACTGTAGGTTTAATTTCGAGAAGACCTGCGTTATCGAGTTCTTCGCGGATAATTTTTTCAACTTTCATGAGTGAACGGAATCCGAATGGCATGTAAGCATAAAGTCCGTTTCCAAGTTTGCGTATAAGACCTGAACGCATCATAAGCTGATGGCTTGCAATAACTGCGTCGTTTGGAGCTTCGCGCAGTGTAGAAATAATTGTTTTTGTCGCTTTCATAAAGCGTATTTTATTAAAAAATTTCGTTCTTGTGAATAGTGCCCGTTTTTGCAATTGCTTGAGAAAGCGACAATTCTGGATTTTGGTCGCGGAATTGTTTGAGGTCGATAAGAAAGCGGTTCATCGAAAAATGCTGAAAGACAAAAACTTTATCCCAGAAATCATCACAAGTTGCAGTCCCAGCATCCATTGCGGCGGCCGCGCCGCAATACGTCGATTTTAAGGCCTCTTTATATGGAATAAAAATACCGCCCTTTTTTAATTCAGCGTAACCGACAAGCCAGAGCTCTGGACCATCCGCGTGCAACGCCGCCTGCACTAAAAGCTTATGGAGCAGCGCCGTCTCTTTTGCCATCCAGACCTGGCTTTCTAAAATCAAATCGTGCGCCTTTGACTCTGCTTCTTTTAGGGCACGGTCGATATAATTTAAGTGCTTTGTTTTTGCCGAGTGAACCGGCGTCTTATTTAAAATAATTGCGTTTTTTCTAAAATCTACGCCAAGGTCAGGATTGCGCTCAAAAAAGCCCTGTGCAATTTTTCCTGCCTGGCCTACAAGATATTTTTGATTAGATGCGAGTTGCTCGGACTTTCCGGGATTGTCGCCGATTACGATAAGCTTTATTTCTGAATCTTTTGTAAGGTCGTCGAGTGCTGTGTTGTAAACGACCGGGGTTTCAATCGGATATGGCGGGGTATCTGCAGCACAAGCTGCTTTTTGCAGCGGAATAAGTTCCTTAGAAAATTCACTCCACTCTCTGCATTTTTGTTTGAATGAATTCCTAAAGGTGCAAAAAATATTCCACTGCAAATCTGTCATTTATTAAATTCCTGGTTTAAGTAAAATTAATCTTCGTCTACAACCGGCGCGTCTGCTTCGATTATGTCGCGGTTGCGCCATTCTATAATTGCAAGAACGATTGCGATTACTATTAAAATTCCACCGCCTATTTTAATCAGCGTAAAACCAAACGAAGATGGCAAAAGGAATAAAATAATTGCCGCAACAATTGTAGAAATGATTTCTATTATATATTTTTTTGTTTCGACTCCGGCAGAATTTAATTTTGTAACTGCATAGATTTCAAGAGCGGCAGAACACAAAGCGTAGATTGCAAGAATTATCATTGTAGCCTTCCATGCGCCTTCGACAAGTCCACGCGGACGAATAACACAGATAAGACCGATTAAAATGCTTACGCCACCACGAATATACGAATCGATTTTATAATTCTTGTCATCGATAAGCTTTGACATTGAAAACAAAATATAAACACCAGACACAAGAAGAAAAACTCCAAGCGCGATTATGAGAACAAAAACAATAGGCTCTGCAGCAAAAATCATTACAAGGCCTAAAATAGCTGACATAATTGGAACGATAAACGGACTTAACATAAATTCTGCCTCCTCAAGTGTAATCTATTATATGATGTTTTTTGAATTTTGCAAATCGAGACGAGCTAAAACCGGTACACAATCAGCGCGCGAATTCACTTCAAAGACTGCACAGAATACAACGCGACCGTCGATGCGCGATGTACAGGTTTAAAATAAAATAAGGTTGCCTACAACCAGCAACCTTTTCTTCGAGGCTGACACGATTCGAACGTGCGACCCTCACCTCCGCAGGGTGATGCTCTAATCCAGCTGAGCTACAGCCTCAAAATATTAATTATTTGCAACCTGGTAGATATTCGGAAGCGACAGGAGTTGAACCTGCCCGGCCCGTAAGGAACCGACGGATTAGCAATCCGTTGTATTACCGCTCTACCACGCTTCCATATATATTCGGAGCGGGAGGGATTCGAACCCCCG
>JAILNY010000092.1 GCA_024691105.1 Treponema sp.
ACTATTTATGCAAAATACGGCTACAAGTTTAAATCAAAAGATTTAAACGAAATATTTTCTAAAACGGACTGGTATTCACCAAAAGAAAATACAGAAGACTTTGAAAAAAAGTTCAGCCGTCTGGATTCAACCCTGCTCGAAGTTATAACACTTGCAGAAAAAGCAGCGGTAGCCACTGAATAGTAAAAAAAAGCCTGCCCCGTGTAGCTAAGAGGAAAAATGGGATACTACTTAAATTCAATACTGATAAAAAACGAAAGCAATTTTGAAAAAATTGAACAACTGTATCATACAATGGCTTACCCAGAATACGAAGCAATAAAACGAAAAAAGTCTGGGGAAATATATACCACGATAAATATAAAATATTTTTCTTTACCTAAAGACTCTTGTTTTTGTATTTACGACAGTGAGAATGTTGAAATTCCTGACATTGCCGAAAATCTGTCACGAAATATAAATAATACTATTATTACTATCCAGATATTTGATAGTGATGAATTAGAAATTCAAGCATTTAATAATGGTAAAAAAATTGCTTACATTTACAAAAATCATAAGAAATATAAAACAGACGGTGATCTCAACTGCATATCTGCTGATAAAGAAAAATGTATTTCCATTTTAAAAGACGACTATGTTTTTATGGAAGACTGTGCAGAAAAATTATTCCCAGAACAAATTATTTTTCCTGAAGAAAAAATTGAAGGACAAAAGGTTATAAAATATCACAAAGAAATTCAACTTGAACTTGAAACAGAAAAACTTCCAGAGTTTAGTAACCAAGGCTGCGTTCCACCAATGCCGGACTCAAAAGATTTCTGCTATTTTCTTATATCCAGGGGGAAAAAATCTAAAGGCCTGATAGTACTATTAAAAGGAAGTGCGATAAATTATAAAAATATCACAATCTCAAAAGGGTATATTAATACTGGTTTATATAAAAATCCGAAAAATCAAATTCAATGTTCAGATCCCGAAATAAAAAACGAAAACGGAGAAACATATCTTATTTATCGTTTTAACGATTTTGAAATTCCTGCCGGATATAAAGAGGAAGTATTAAATACACTTTTTAGTTCATCAAACATGTCTTTATATCAGATGGCACAAGAGTATAAGTTAAAATCTGCAATAACAATTACTTTTGATTGCAAAGTTTCAAAACTTGAAGGTACAATAGAAGCCATGACATTTCCAAATGAAAATTTAGAAAATGGTTCTATTTATACAGAAATTGAACTTGAAGATCGTCTGGAATCTTGGAAAAAATATACTAATAATTCATCAGATAATTCAGCAGAATCGCAGGAGAAAAAATGAAAAAATTAATTTCCATTCTTCCTTTAATTTTATTCTGTTCGCTGTTTGTGAACTGCAAATCAGTTCCGACTGCACCACCGGTAGATAAACACAAAGAGTCCGAGATTCTAAAAACTGAAAACATTGAGTTTGACGGAGATGAATGGTTCCTCTGTAAATTTGACAGTTATTTTAAAAATCATACTTTTGTTTTCTCATTCACAAAACAAGACGGAACGACAGCTAAAATCTGGAGCCGCGTTAACGATGACTGCGAGATTTTTATTTTGAATTTTCCAAAGCCAAAGGGAAAAATTCAAATTAACATTGATGACATTTGCAAAAAATTCAACGATGAATTATATGAAAAACAAAAACTTGAAAACGAAAGGCTAAAACGTCTGGTTATCGAAAGCTGGAAACACGGCAAAAAAATTGCTCAGTACCCATGCTGCTGGACTTTTACTGACACAAAGAAGAAGTCTAAAGTGACCATATATTTTGGATTTCCTGACAAAGATGAAGCAGAGATTCGTCTTGATGGTAAAAAAGACTTCTGCGTGTGGCGTGGGAAATATGCGCTCACCGAAGATGCATTTTTACTTTATGTAACACAATTCAGTGAAAGTGTAGATGGCGGAATTTCGCACGGAGGTGGCGTAATGGGCTATAACGACCTCGACGATTTTATATCACTTTCATATTCACTTTCAGATGACACTCTCACGATAAATGGCTCACTTAATGATGTACTTCCATTTGATGCAATCGAAAAATACAAATTCCCAGTTCCGCTTGTACTGCAGAAAGAGGAA
>JAILNY010000179.1 GCA_024691105.1 Treponema sp.
ACTCTATTCTCTGCTCGAACCCCCTATAGTTTGTAACTGCAAATTTACATAACATAAGGCACCTCTAATATATTGTTACCAACATTATCGGCTATTTTACGGGAAAAATCAAGGTTGCCGTAAAAAAATTACGGCATAAAAGACAGATTGAGTCTTCAAACATTAATTTTAAACGGTATTAAAGGATAACCATGGAATGCAATTCATATCGAGTTTAAACGAGTAAAATCAGGCAAGAATGCTGAAATCATTGCAACAATATTCTTTTACAGAAATAATTGCTTTTTCAGGATCTGCAATTTCATCCAAACGATCTGCACCTACCTGGGCAAGCCAAACTTTGAATGGTTCTTCTTTTGGAGATGGAATTGAATGAATAAGACGGAGAACATTTTTTGTTGAAAGACAATCTGTTTTACATGATTTTCCATCTGCGGCAGGTAATTTCAGTTCGTGATATTTTGTCACGAGCTCACTTCCTTCTGCCTTTAGACGTTGTTTTAATTTTCTCCAATATGCTCCAATATCTTTTCCTTCTGATTCAGAAAGTACATAACAAACATCTACTACCGAAAAATACCAGTCTTCTTCCTCATCATTCCAGACAGTGCTAACATTCTTATCTTCAAATACTTTGATTTTGTTTTCTATAATTTACCTTCCAGTTAATTCTTTTAATTCAATAGTAAACTTGTTTCTATTTGGAACTGCTCTATAATATTTTATGTATTCAAAGTTCTTATAATTTTTAATGATTAACTCAATAACTTTTTTTATATCTTCATCAGATGTCCTATATCCAAAAATGATTTCACACAATACTTCATCTGGATAAAAAATTTTCAATTCATCTATCGTATGCCATGGAGAAATAATTACTGAGCGGTATTCCTTTTCGAATTTCCAGATAGGTTTCTTGATAAATACGTTTCCCAGTATTTCTGAAGGATCTGTACAAAGTGGTGTAAACTTTACTAATTTTGAAAGATTATATTCAACTGGATTCATGACAATTCGTAAATCAGGATTTTCATAAAATCTATCTTTTCCTAGTTGTAATAAAAAGTTCCGCTGTTGATTTATCGGTCGTTTCTGTCCTAAGCTGATGCTATATTTATTATTTGATTCTTCTATCACTTTATAACCAATTGCAATTCCTCTGTAATTATCTGCATACAATGCCCACATGGCATCATTATCATTAAGTAGTGTTAGACTTAAAACATGAAACATCTGATTCACTTTAAGAAATTTATTGTGATACTCTTCATCAAACTCAGAAGCTTCTTGTTTTTTTCTAAAACTATCTACAGTATATTTTGATGCCAGTTCTGGATCTCTTCTAAAATATTCCTGGATTTCTTCATCTGTTCTTAAAATATCCACTGGTGTATACATATCAAAAGGATCATCTAATTGTTCCTGCCTGCTGTAGTAGAAGTATTTGTTTTGGAGAGAATCTAGGGTAAAATCATTAATTGTTTTGTATTTGTAAAATGTCATGCAATCATTCTTAAATTTTATACCTTAATATTATTGATGTTTTTGTTGGTTCTTAGCATCAGCAATTTCTTTTATCTTTTTCAACTGTTCTTCTCTATTATGTTTTTCGATATACCAGTTTTGAAATAAGATATCTAATAAACTTATCAATACTTCGGCCTCATTTTCATCTACATCAATAATTACATTGATGTCTTTTTCCATATGTGCGCCAATATTCCCAATTTTTCTTACAGAATCAATAGCTTCGTATGTTTGTATATCAACTTTATCTTTGATTTGTTCAATTTCTTTTATTAAATTATCTGGTTTTACTTTCCAGAAATCTCTTAATATTCCTTGTATACAACGACGGGCTAATGTTGCAGATGCTTTTGGACTAAGTGAAGAAATCTGGCAAGCCTCTTCATAATCTTTCCTGATTGGTTCTGGTATATAATCTGGATATTGTTTTATGTTTTTATCTGGATAGAATCTATCTCCAAAAAGAAATTGTTCATTTATTATTTTATGACTGCCATTTGAATATATTTCTCTTGCTCTATATACAGAAACATAAACGGAGATCTTTTTGCATTGAAAATTTGGACAAATAAGATTTTTTGTCTGAACATTATATCCAGTACCTCGATCAGCATTTATATCTTGTAAAAAATTATTACTCAAATGAATATTATGCGTATTAATAGTTGTCATGCGTTTACAATGTGGACATTCCCAAGAGAAACAATCTACATCAATTAACAAATCTTTTACTAAATCTATACTATCCATTTTTTTCTCCTATACTTTTAAAAGTATTTTATTGTTTGCAAAGAATAAACAAGTATTAATAT
>JAILNY010000192.1 GCA_024691105.1 Treponema sp.
AATGAGCGCAACATGGTTGTCATCAAGTGAATAACGAACTTCTTTTCCTTCTTTAGTTCCCTTTACAAGTTTTGCACTGCGGAGAACACGCAGCTGATGAGAGACAGCCGAAACACTCATTCCAAGAATCTCAGCAAGCTCCCCTACATACAAATCTTTTACCTCAAGGCAGGTAATGATTTTTGTCCTTGTGGCATCTCCAAAAACCTTGAACAGTTCTGCAAGGTCGTTAATTGTTTCATCATCCGAAATTTTATCCCGGACCTGCTTAACGATAGACGAAACTGCTTTTTTATTTTCAGTCTGTTTCACAAAACCTCCTGACAGCCGCGTGGTGAATGAAGTCGCGGCGCACTGTGGCCCGCGCGTCATGTGACGCACACTACGCAGTACAATGCACGGCAAACAGTTGAACAATCTTTCAACTGTTCATATATAAGATACACCCGAATATGCACTTTGTCAACACTTGAACAACTATTCAACTATTATCGCACATTCGGGCTTACTCCCGACCGCGCTAGATTCCACGCTATCCCACGGCACCACCCCGTCCGCGCAGTTTCTATCCTCGCAGTTTCCGCCACGAAGTTTCACCCCCACACACAAATCGCGACTTGACCGGAAAATCCTTTCTATTTATTATGTCTCCATGAAATTTACATTCAAACAATTTATCGTACCAAACTTTGCAAAACGCCTTGTCTTTATGCTTCCGGCTGTAATTCTTATGGGCGTCTTTGTTTCTATCCTCGTAGAAATCGGCTGGGGAACAGACCCTGCTTCATTTATGAACCTTAACATTGCCGCCACTTTGGGCTGGGGACTTGGCAATACCGAAGTTCTTGTTTACGGTCTGATGCTGATTTTTACTTTTATCTTTGGTTCACAGATGATTGGCTTTGGAACTCTTGCCAATATGATTTTAATCGGCTATGTAATTGATCTCTGCCGCTGGATCTGGAAGAACATCGGCTTTGCTCAGTTCATCTGTGACTCAAGTTTTACTGTTAGGGCAATAATTTTTACTACAACCCTGCTCTGCTTTGTAATAGTTGCTTCAATCTATATTAACGCGCAGATGGGAGTTGCGCCTTACGATGCAATTCCAAATATACTCAGTGTCTGGACTCCAAAAATTCCATTTGCACTAATCAGAATCAGTTTTGATCTTGCGGCCGTTGCAGTTGGAATTATTGCGGGAAAGTTGAATCCAGACGGCATCCAGGGCTCAATTGTCGGCTCAGTTTTAATGTCTCTTCTTTTAGGCCCTGTTATAAGCCTTGTCGGTAAACCTTTAAAGAAAATTTTATGACATTAATTTGTTACTATGCTATACTATCGTAGTAATGAAATTCAAATCATTTAAGGAGATTGAATATGAAAAAACTTTCATTTATTTTTGCCGCAGTTTTTGCTGTAATCGTTTCTTCAAATGCGTTTGCAGGAGAACCAAAATTTTATAACGTTACATCAGACGATATAAAAAACTTTACAGAAAACTTTGAGCAGATTGGAGCTCAGATTGATGAGCTTGAAGACAGCGACTTCGACATTGACAACTCAGAAAATTTTGCAGATATTATCAAATCACTTGAAAAAATCAAAGGGCTTGATAAAGTTCTCGCAGACAATGGAATTTCTGGAAAGAACCGCGAAGCAAAATTTGTTGTAATCCTTTTTGGTGCAATCATCGTTACACTCGAAGATCAGTTTGAACAAAATCCAGCTATGGTTGAACAGATGAAAGCTCAGGGTCAGGATCCAGAAAAAGTTCTTGAGCCATACACAAGCCAGATTAGCTCTAAAGATCTTGCAGTACTCAAAGAAAACAAAGATGTTCTAATCGCTTTTGCAGCAAAAAACTTTAACTAAGGATTTTTTTGAATCTAAATGAAACCGACAATTAAAATCAAAAAAATGCCGGTAATCATAGCGGCCATAAGTGCCGCTGTGATTTTAACCACATTAATCACAGTAAAAATTCTTTCACGCAATACCTTAAAAATTGCCTTCTATGACATTCCCGATTCAGTAAAAAATTCACTTCAAAAAAACATTCAGTCCATTGATAATAAAAAAATAAAATTTGAAACGCTCGACAAAAAAAAGTCTCTTTCAAAATCTGCAGCAAAAAATTATTCGATTATCTTTGCACCACATTCTTTATCGTTAAAAGAACTTGCTCCGCTCAGTGCTCATCCAGAAGCTGTTACATACCTTCCGCAGAATATTCAAAAAAGCACACGCACTCTGGAGCGTTCAACAGAATCTGGCGGAGTTGAACTGACCGTTTCAAATTACGCACTTCCTGTTTTACTTGATCACTTTGAGCTTGCAGTTTACCGTACATACAAAAACGATTTATCACTTGCCCAGCCGCAGACACTCGACGCACTCAACGACTATTTAAAGACCGTCAAATCGCGCGCCTCCTATCCGCTTATCGTAATCGGTTCTGACGATGCAGAACTCTGGGGCTTTGTAAGTGCGCTTTCTCAGAGCATCTATTCAGCAGAAGAATACAATAATCTTTGCCGCGATTTGTATCAGGCACAAAAAACTAATTCTGAACTTCCGTATAACCTGCGCCTTGTTTTAGATAAATTAAAATACATGCAGCGTCACGAACTTATTCATCCTAAATGGACGCGCCTTACAAAAGCTGACGCCGAATATCTTATGAAAGAACACAGCATCGGCGCGCTCGCCTGCTACCTTTCTACTCACCGCGAAATGTCTTACGTATTAATAAAATACTACGACTCATTTATTTTCCCGCAGGGCGACGTCAAATCAAACTTTGGTGTAATCATTCCTGAGTTCTGCGCCATGACCTTTAACAGAAACGACAAACTCAATCAGCGCTCACAAAATATTTTGACGCACCTTGCCACAGCCGAGTCACAGGCCGAGCTTTCTAAAAACACTTTGCTTAGCCCTGCCGCATCTTTTGGCGAGAGCGCCGACTCAATCGCAGACGACGTCCGCTTTTATGCCGCCGCCTCCCCATCCGGCCCCCTCATGCCGATGTCCCTCGCCTCTTTCGAAAACCCCTCACAGATGCACAAATACGCCGACTTAATCCGCTCTTATATTGAATTCTAACAAAAGCGCTTTTTTAAATTCAGCGTGCACACAAAAAAAAGACCGGCAACTTTTGTCACCGGTCTTAATTAATAATCTTATCTCATCTGTGCAGTCTCAAGTCCTGACTTAGTTCCATAGCCCAAAATAGGAGTACCATCCTTTATACCAATACTTACACTATAATCAAGTGGAATCGAAGTTTTTGCAAGTGGCACTGTCATAACTTCCCAAACTCCAGTAAAGTCGTCTTCGACAACCCCCTGAAGTTCATCAGCAATCTTAGACTTAAGCCAAGCTCCGTTTGTAATCCAAGCAGTACGTACAGTAAATGAAGTTTTATTGAATGAACTCATAAAACTTGAGATATACGGAACATAAACAGGTGCTTCTGCAGTTCCCGTATTTTTTACGCTTATACTGATATTTGTACCACTTGACAGATATGAATCAACAGTCATAACTTTTGCATTAACTGGCTGAGTATAGTTTTCGATGTATGCATATTTAAGGTCACCGTTACCTGCATCATAATAAGCAATATGAACACCATTTAAACCATCGACTATTAAATCTACATACCAACCGACAAAGCCATCATCGATGAGAACTGCATTCGACCATCCTGTAGCTGTCTGATACTTATAGTACAAAGCCTGGGCATCCGAAGCATACCAGGCAACAACAGCCTTATTATCGGTTGTTACTCCAAGCCCAACATATTCGCCAGCCATTGTTGAATCAGCAATAGTAATTGCTCCGGATGCAGAAGAACTTCCATGCGCTCGTGCTGCAAGTCCTCCACTATAAGTTGTACCATTAATAGTTCCTGAACGGAATTTTACAATATTCTCCGCACTGTCATAATAGGCCATATATGCATTACCATTTCTAGTTCCACTTCCAACAGCAACAATCTTAGGACTTTTTACTCGCTCTGAATATACAGTTCCATTATATTGAATATTTTCCAAAGCAGAACTGTATCCACCTGTAGAATATGCACCACTCGTATCATCGTAGTTAGTCGCAGTCCTTTGAGTTGAGTTAAAGGCATACATTTTATAGTTTGTTCTTCTTGAATATTGATTATAGCCATTATTATCCTCATAAGAACCGGTACCACCAGTATCACCGTTCTGGGCAGCACCATAAAGCTGTCCAAGGTTATCTACAGCTACAGCTGTTGCATACCATTGAGTATATGAAGTATCCAACCGGAATGCATTATTATCTCCTTTCTTCATTTTTACCTGAGCAGAACCAGAACCATATACCCAGCCAACAGTTCCGTTACTACCTACTCGCATACTCGGATAACGTACACCAAGATCCTCAACAACGAGATTTATATCCCATACTGCAACCTTACAGTCATCTGTTAATGTAGAGTTATTTATGTTATTTGGCTGTCTGTTGTAATAATTCTTGTATTTACCATAGCCGGATAATTCACCTGCCTCAAAAGAACCGCATGCATCGTTATAGTTAATGTTATTAAGAGAAGAAACTGCATTAGTTCCAGTTCCAACTGTAACAACGACGCCTCCAGAAGTCATAGTATCTGTAACAGTAACTGTTGCTCCGGTCGTAGCAGTACCACCGTTTACACTAATCTTAGGAGAATTTCCAAGGTTAAATCCTTCAACTGTAAAGCTCTCGCCCTTATTTGAAGCGGCAGTAGAATTATAGTAAACCGGATATAATCCTGTTGCAGAACGTCCAAATACTGACAGATCTTTTGTATATGCATTACCGACGCGGTTTTTAATTCCCGTAATATACGGCACGACATCCATCTTGTAGAACGGAGTCATTGCAGCATTCGTTGTCTGAGTTGTACTTGCTGCCGATTCACCTGTCGTCGTGTAAACAAGATCCGTACCGTTTGCGTCAAGCGTAACTTTACCTTTGTCTTTTGCCATGAGTTCAACTTTAACGTCTGTCTTGGCAACTGTAGAAAGGCCTTCGGTATTCCACCAGATAATAAAGTTTACGACGTTACCACTCTGAGAGAACTGTTCTTCACCATCGAGTTCAAATGCCCAGCCGTTAACATCAAGAGTACCGAGTGACTGCCACTCGCCGGATAGAGTACGGTCTGCAACTTTTATAAAGCCGTCATTTGTAGTAAAGCCCGGAATCTTAAGATAGATTTCGTTTACGCGAACGTTATCTTCTGCAACTCCGCGCAGTGCAATCGTACCGGATACTTTAGGATCTGCATCCCTTACGCCGGTTGTCGCATTTGCAAGATATGCACCGTCTGTTCCGGCAGTAGCCTTCCAGTCATCTTCAAGTTCGATATGACCTGCAGCGACTTTCTTGTTATTTACAGTCTTATAGTAAATAGAAGTCTCTGTAGTATTTGCAGTAGAATTCCATCTCCACCAGAACGGCTTGATCTTAACTGTTGCCTTTTCAGAATCGGCAAGTACGACATTTGCAACAAGTTTAATTGTCGCAAACTGACTTGTTGTTCCAGCATTAGTTCCTTCTGTCTCGTCCCAGATCTTAAATGCAAATGTCTGCTTTGTTCCGTCAGCGATTGTCTTGTTTGCAGAGTCCTTTGTCAAAAGTTTCTGCGTTGTAAGGTCAATCGTGATATCAGAACGGATGTCATCAGTTATAGAATCTTCCTCCGAAAGCACAGTTGCTCCGGAATTGTAGTAAGGCGCAGTTTCGCCGTTCTTAGTAACTGAATATGTATAAGAAAGACCATTGTTACCGCCGACGATTTCCGGCTTGATAACAGTTCTTCCCTTAATCGTAATTGCAGAGTCGCTTAAGTCATTTGGAATTTTAAATTCTGTAACGGCATTTCCGCGCTCGTCTTTACCGTTTACAGTAACACCGGTAACTTTATTTGCAGAAGATGCATTATACCAGCCGCTGTACGAGGTAATAAATTCCTCTGCAGTCGCCTTGCCGTTAACTACAGAGCCGTCTGTAACATTACCGTCACCGTTATCGTCGGTACCAAAAATGACACCGGCAATACGAGGCTGGTTGTTACATACAAAGGCAGGAGACTCACTGTTGTATGCATAAACAGAAGGACCCTTTGCGGCCGTTGCATCTGGCGTTGTATATTTAGAATATCCTTCACCCGATGCTGTTGCCGCAGTTTGCGGAACATATCCCATAATACCGATGCTGTAGTTTCCGGCCTTATCAAATGCAACGTAATGCAGTTCAATCGGACCGTCAGGAATATTCTTAGAACAGATGTCTGCTTCCCAAGCCCATGTTGTTCCGGCCTTGCTTACGCTTTCCATCATGCGGTCACCGTCATCGTTAGACGGCTTAATGTAATAACCGTCATCCTGAAGCGTTCCGCTTTCGCCTTCTGTAACAGTGTTGTTTACAACCATCGCATAAGCAAACAGCGCGTCAGTATAATTTACATCTACGTCTTCGGCCAGAGTAACATCAGCACCTTCAACAGACTTAATCATGTAAATCGAACCGCCGATCTTTACAAGACCACCCGCATGAACATTCTTATCAGCAGCAGGCATTGTAAGAAGACGGAGATTATCTGGATCACGAGTTACAGTTTTAGAATTCCAGTAAAGACCGTCTTCGTAAGTAATGCCGGAGCCGTTCAAATCTATCTTATTATAATTAAAATCTGTTACGGCACCTGCGCCTTCTCCAGTTGTATTTGAACGCTTGAGCATTACATCATAGATATAGTTCTTTGAGTCAGTTGTCCTGTCGCTTCGGCGCATAAAGTAGAATGCAACGTAATCAAAACCAGACTGATTGGCGCTGCCCACAGCCTGTTCTTTTACGCTTGAACCAAATACATAGAAGTTATTCTTCTGCTTAACGCTTGAAGAAATATTATAACCGTTTTCTGTTGAACCAGCGAGTACAGGATCAACGTTGTCATAATAGATCTTAATGTCTTTTGTTGCCGTATGAGACTGACCGTCAGCAATATCTTCTGCTTCGAGTGTATAATCAAGAGAACCTACGCCGACTGCAGTTTCGAGTTTGATCTTAAAGTTTACAATGCGACCATTAACTGCAACATCAAAATCATTTCCGCCGGACTGTACTTCTTGGTTTTCGATAAGTTTTGTAATTCTTCCGGCAGCACCTGCAGCTTTCTTATTGTCGATAAGTTTAAGGTTCTTAATTCCTACATCATCTTCAACAGATCCGATAAGGTACCATGAACCTTTAATAAACATGTCTTCTGTTTCTTTGCACATGCGCTTTGCTGTTTCTGCAGTAGTTAAACTGACATCTGTAGATTTTACAAAGGCAAACGGTTCCGTAGAACCGAATACCGGTTTATCATTATCAATCTTAAAGAGTCTGTTTGCATAAACACTCTTTTTGCCATCACCATCTTTAGATATAAGACGTACAGCAACAAGATTTTCAGAAGCAGATCCATTAGAAGTATCCGGATTAAATTCGCCTTCTTCGTTTATCTTTAAATTCCATGTACTTCCGCTAAAGTTTGCAAGAATACCGTAATCAGATGCTTTTTCTCCAGCTGCAAGATTGCTTGTACCCTTTTCCCATGGAGTAGAAGTATCTGTATATGTATCTATCTTATAAATCGAATATCCTTCATCTGCCAGGAAGTCCAGATCTGCCTTTGTCGGTTCAAACTTAGTAAATACATTGCTGTATGTGTAAACGGTTTTTCCCTGTACATCCACAGAAGAATTTTCCGTGTACTTAACATTTGAACTCCAGTCAGAAGCATGTTCCTTTTTAGAAATGATCTGTACCCATACTGTATCGACAAACTTATTGTCCGATGCTTCACCGTAAAGCTTGATTGTACCGCCAAGTACTTCACCGTCTTTTTCCGGATAGCTGATTGATACAGTCGGCTTATCTCCCTGAGGATCAAGATAGATTACCTGAGCCTTTTCTGTTACGTTTCCTGCTGTATCAACGGCCTTAATCCAAAGATACAGATCAACGATGTCTTCAAACTTATCGTCTTCTGTAGAATCGAGAGCCGCTCTTGTTGTAATTCCATAATCAACAAGGTAATCATTAAAGAGCTGAGTATGTGTCAAAGCCTGACTTGAATCGACATCACCGTCAAAGTAAACGTACCATTCTGTTGTAGTACCTCTAATCTGTGACGAGTAAGAGATTCTGTCTTTAATGTCCAGATCATTATTAGAAGAATCCTTTAATGTAACAGTCTGCTTTGGATTAGTTCCGTTTTCGTGCTTAATCCATGTTTTAACCGGAGTTGTAGTATCATCCGGCGAAACATTTCCTACTGTAGAAACAGCATAGTAAACTTTACATACTTCACTCAAACTACCATAAACATTTATTTCACCGCTCATAGTAGCCTGACTGTTTTCTACAGGAATCTTAATCGTAATCTCAGGCTTTGTATTATCTACAGTAAGCTGAGCGCTCGAAGAATGAGTTCTGTTTGCATTATCAATTACTTCTACAGTAAAGTAGTTAATACCGTCCGCAAGATTTCCTGTTGTCGAAGTATTGCCTGTAAGAATATCGTTACAGATCCATACACCGTTTTTATTAGTTGTATCAGTTCCTGTGTATGTAAAACTGTATCTGTGGTAGCCCTGATCATCTTCGGACTCGCCCATAATACCGACAACTTCTTTAATACCGTTTGCATCACTTGCTTCTATCTTGACTGCAAACTTAGAAGTGTCACCACCAAATACTTTACCAGAAACAGATTCATCCCATTTTTCAGCACCAGAATCTGTCGTTGCATAAGCATTATTCTGTTTTGAGAACAATCTGTATTTAAGATTCTTTCCTTCAGGGTTTACAGTATCTACTCTGAGGCGAAGAATGCTTGAAGAATGTTCTGCATCTCCGTAAGTAGTCGTATCGTCTTTAATGTAAACTGCATCGTAAGCATTTTCGGCCTTAGATACAAACACTGCACCCTTGGCATCTTTAACATAGAAGTAAATATCCTGCTTACCCTGACCTGCAAGTCTTGCAGTCCATCCGCCGGCAGTAATAATAAGCGGAGATGCAGCTTCCCATTCTGCATCTGTAGGTGCAGCAGGAGCCACAGGTGTTGCAGCAGTTATATCCCAGAGTTTAGAAATTACTTTTACAACAACTGACGAGTCGATTCCATCATCATCCGAAACATTGCCCTTTAATATTAGGTTTTCGAAGAACGGATAATAGTCTTCGGACATATAAGTTGTAACGCCGTCTTCTGTTTTAGAAAGGCTCGAAAGATTTGTAAACGAAATTACAGGGCGGTCAGTATTCTGATCAACTGTAATTTCTGTTTCGGCAGTTTTTGTATTTCCTGCGGCATCCGTTGCAGTAACTCTAAGTTTTACCTGAGTTCCCGCTTTTGTTGAATTGCAGTCATATATTGTTGAACCAAAGGCAATCTCCGTATCAACATCGACAAGCTTCCAGTTGTAAGTTCCGCTTACCTTTTTAGAAGCCGGAGCAGATGCTGCCGGAGTTCCGTCAGTTGTAAGTTCTGTCCATACAGGAACGGCAGAAGCTCCGGTTCCGCTTACGCCCGACTGATACTCAAGAGTAATCAGTTCAAGTTTCTGGTTATCATTTGCAGTTCCAGAAATCGTAATCTTTTTATTTACAGTTGAATTCTTAATAGAATCGGCAAAATCAATTTCCGGATCTTCATCATCAACCTGCAGAGAGAACAGATTAAGTTCTGCTGTATTGCCCGCGCCGTCTTTTACGCGTGCCCATACAGTTCCCGAGCGAGTAATCTTTGCCGCAGGGATTGTTGCGCTCCAGTTGAATTTTGTCGAATCCTCAGAGTCCTGTACAATAGCCGAAGGATTAACCGTTACATCTGGTTTTCCTGCAGATGTAAAGTCCTTGCTTCCAACAGAAATCAAAATCTCAGTAATGCCGCTCAACACGTCTGTTGCAGTACCCGTAATACTAATCGGATTCTGTTTGTTAGAGAGAATATTACCGATACCGGATGTCTTTCCGTCAATCGA
>JAILNY010000039.1 GCA_024691105.1 Treponema sp.
TCATTTCTGAAAGAAGAATCCAAAGTGATTTTTCCTTCATCGATTTCCAATTTGTCAGCAATAAGCTTCTGGATTTTTTCAAACAATTCGTCCATTCTTTTTTACTCCTAAGAATTAGCCATTAACTTCAGGTGTGATAACATGGCGTCCGCGGTAGAAACCACATTTTGGACAAACATGATGAGACTGTACAAGGTTTCCGCAGTTATTGCATTCAACAAGCTGTGGAGCCTTAAGTTTCATGTTGATTGTCTGACGTCTTTTTGTTACGGCCTTTGATGTTTTACTTCTTGGTACTGCCATATATGTAACCTCACTATAATATTATCAGATATAACTGAAGTTTAATATACAACAATTCCAATCTGAATGTCAATCTATTATATCAAATTAACGTCATTTGTCAAACAAATTTTTGATTTTTGTCATTTAAAAGAAAATATAAGTTCTCAAAAAAACAAATGTACTCCCGCAGAAAATGTATACAGACAACTCGCTTTCCGTTTTTGGGTAAGAATCCTGCGGCTTTCTTGCAGAAAGTCCTCGGATTCTTTTTATGCAAGTCTGCAAATACGTCAAGAGGCAGTCTGCATACCTTTTCTGCTCAGTACATTTGTTTTTTTTATTAACTGACCTCTATTAAAAAACTAACTCTTATATTTGTTTGACAAAGCCTCGGCAACGATTGGTGGGACCATGCGGGAGATGTCGCCGCCGAACTGAGCAAGCTGTTTGATTGAGCTTGATTTTACGATGGCGTATTTTTCCTTTGACTGTAGGAATACGGTTTCTATGTCCGGATTGAGGTTCTGGTTCATCAGGGCAAGTTCGAACTCGTAGCCGAAGTCGTTGGCTGAGCGCACTCCCCTTACCAGGACTTTGGCGCCTACTTCTTTGGCGTAGTTTACAATGATTCCTTTATATGAATGAACAGACACGTTTTTGAAAGGTTTAATCAGTTCGCGCAAAAATTCAACGCGTTCTTCTTCTGTAAACATAGTCTTTTTTTCCGGATTTACTGATACAACTACATCAACACTTTCAAAAAGTCCGGAAGCTCTTTTAATAATATCTAAATGACCATTTGTTGGCGGATCAAAAGACCCTGCAAAAACTGCTTTTACCATATATAAGTAATCTATCTTATTTGACGAAAACGGGCAATAGATGTAAAATTAGCTTTATGAAAAAGATTTATGTTTTATTCACAATTATTCTCGGTGTTTGTTTAATCTCATGTAGTTCTGCACCTGCTGCTGAAGAAAAAAAGCCAGAAGCCCCGGTTGTGGAAGAAACTTCAGTTGAAGAAGTAGAAGATGTAGTTGATGTTGAAGACGAAGTTGAGCTTATAAATGAAGAAGTTCAGGCAGAAGCTGATGATGAAGAATATCTTCGTTCTACAAAAGCCCTTTCTGCAGAAGAATTAGTAACTAAAGACGAGTTTGCTGAAGATAAGGCAGAAATCCTTAGAATTATCAAAGAACTTCAGAAAGTAATGGAAAAAGAAGATGTAGAAGCCTGGCTCAAGTATGTAGACAAGGATTCTAAAACATTCTACTCAAATCCTGCAAATATCCGTAAGGTACAGAAAAAGCTTCCTAACAAGGCAATTGTTTTGAATGGAATCGGTGACTACTTTAAGTACGTTTTCATTCCTTCAAGAAAGAACCGTGAAATTACCGAAATCCGTTATATCTCTAAAACTAATACAAAAGCCGTTCAGGTAAATGAAGACAAGTCTATTACAAGATATTATCAGTTTATAAAGGTAAACGGTAAGTGGTACGTTCAGTTAGACCGCGTTTAATGAAGTATGTCACCCCGAACTTATTTCGGGGTCTATTTTTGTAAATGCTGAAACAAGTTCAGCATGACCGAAATATAATTTCCGTTGATTTTTTATCAAGTATATTCTATAATTATTAAATAGGTTTTTAGACCACGGAGGAATTTTTGATGAAACTTTCAAGAAAAGTTTTTGTTGCATCAGCAATGATGCTCGTAGCTGGATTTGCTTTTGCTCAGTCAGAAAAAGAATCATCTGTTGAAAGTGAATATCTTAACGATGTTGATGGCGACATCATTATGACACTTGCAGAATCTGATGAATATGATAATAAACTGGTTGCCCTTCAGTACCTTCAGGCAGCACTTGATGACGGCAATACTTCAGATGCTGTTATTCAGGCTCTTGACCGCCTTGCAGGTGATGGTCTTACAACTCAGAACCGTACAAACGGACGCCTTATGAACAACTTCCCGGAAATCCGCCGCGAAGCTTGTAAGCTTATGGCAAAGGTTCCTACCGAACATTCAAAGAACATATTGATTTCTATTGCAGTTGCAGACAATGAACCAATGGTAATTGCAGCAGCAGTAAAATCTCTTGGACAGATTGGAATTAATGAAAATGATGAAGCAGTTGATGCAATCGCATTTGCTAACCGCAGAAATCAGGTTTTGAATCCAACAAGTTCTCTTGCACTTGAAGTACTTAATGCATTTGAAATGCTTTCTGATTCTACAGAAAATAAAAAGACAATGATTGATACTGTAACCCGTATTTCTACAGACTATCATTACGTAACACCTGTTAGACAAAAGGCTTACAAGCTTCTTAAAAAGCTTTCAAGTTCAAGTGACAGCAAAAAGAAATCAAATGCAGACGCAAAATAAATTATAAACGAGAGAATTCAGTTTATAGAAAAAGGGCTTCCATAAAGGATGCCCTTTTTTAGCGCAAAATGTAATTACGATAACGTTGGAGTAAATATGGAACCAATAATCCTTGCATCTTCTTCCCCTCGCCGACAGGAAATCTTAAAAATGCTTAAGATTCCTTTCAGAGTAATCATTCCAAACATTGATGAAACTCTTTCATCTGCAGTGGAAAAGGAACAGATTCCAGAATTACTTGCACAGGAAAAGGTTTCTGCCGTTATCCGCTCTCTGCCTGCAGGTCAGGAGATTCAGTGGATTCTGGGTGCCGACACTGTTATTCTTTTTGAAGACAAGATTATGGGAAAGCCTGAAAATCATGATCAGGCAATTGAATACCTGTCTGCCCTTCAGGGAAACACACACACAGTTCTTACAGCAATTGTTCTGTATAATGGCCGCGAAAAGAAAACTATTTCCCGACTTTGCAAAACTAAGGTAACTTTTGCTCCAATGACTAACGAAGAAATTGAATGGTATGTAGAAACCGGTGAATGGCACGGAGCAGCCGGCGGTTACAGAATCCAGTCTCTTGCATCCTGTTTTATCTCTAATATTGAAGGTTCATATTCAGGAGCCGTTGGCTTGCCTATTTTTGAGCTTTACGATATATTAAAAGAACAGGGATATTCTATTTTAGAGTAGACTTGAAAAAAATCAACTCGTAGAGTTGATAATCTTCCGGCCTCACTTGAGGTACGAGAAATAGAGTTTGGCGGTGAATGCAAAGATTATCGGGGCAATCCGATAATGACAACTTTGTTAGGAATTCACCCGTGAAGGAGTTAATCATGGCAGTAGTAACCATGAAGAACCTGTTGGAATCTGGAGTACACTTCG
>JAILNY010000069.1 GCA_024691105.1 Treponema sp.
GGCGTAAAGCCGCGTACTAAACCGCTGCCTTGTTTCGCTTAATAGTTCAATTTCATTAAATCAGCAAACCCGACTTGATGATTTAATATTCCTACTTTTCTTTATAATCGCTTCTCCGCGCAAACCCTAAAGTTCAATTAATTTTATCAGCAAGCTTGACTTGCTGATAAAATATACCTAATTAATCAAATATACAATCTTTATTTTTTTCAACATATTCTTGTAAATATTCACAAAGGGAAGGAGAGAATGTTCCATATTTCATATCAGTTTCTACGAATTCGTCTTTTTCTCCTTCTTCAAAGGCTTTAATATAATTGTTTGCAATTTCTACATTACTAATTTCGATTAAGGCTTCTTTTAATTCTTTTGGATCAGTATTTGGATAACAATCTTTATATAAACTGAAACCACCATTGTTCATTTCTGCATCGTAGTTAAAACAAAGTACAGCTTTTCGCTGAATCTCAGATAATGAAGATATATCCTTAAAACATACATCTTCAACAAATTTATTCCAGCGTTTGTCTTTTTCAGAAAGAGTATATATATTTTTTTTACCCTTTATAAATAATTTCATACTTTATTCTTAGCAGGCCCGTGAGCCTGTCGCGATAACAAATCTTCTCCGTTTCCGCAAAGAATCCTTTATTACTTCTAAAAATGCGGTAATAAAATTTTGCGAGATAAACTTATACCTAATAATACCAGATTTATGTTTTTTTTCAAGTTATCTTATATGGATACGCATAAGGTTACAAATAAAACTCTTGGAGTGCGGAAGCCTCAGATATTTATAATTGTACTTCTATGCTGGATTTACTTTGAGAAAGATAAATAAATATAAGACTGGTTTTTCGCGTTAGGCTATGGAGCGGTGCGAAGCAGCCGACCTTGCGAGTACTACGAGCAAGGAGGCCGGCCGTAGGTAAGCCGCGAAACAGCCGACCCTGCGCAATAAGTGTGCGCAGGGGAACGCCCTAAAAAAAAATTAGAGGGTGTCCAGAGGGCTTTGGACTTCTTTTGCGCCGCGGTTAAGGACGTGGGTGTAGAGCATGGTGGTGCGGATGTCGGAGTGGCCGAGGAGCTCCTGGACGGTGCGGATGTCGTAGCCGTTTTCGAGGAGGTGGGTTGCAAATGAGTGGCGGAATGTGTGGCAGCTTGCGTTTTTTATGATGCCGGCCTGGTACATTGCGGTTTTGACGGCTTTTTGTAAAAGGGTTTCATCCATGTGGTAGCGGCCTTGCATTCCTGTTGCCGGGTTCTTCCATCGGTTAGCCTGCGGGAATAGCCACTGCCAGCGAAGTTCTTTTGCAAGGCTTGAGGAACGTTTTGAAATTCCGTCTCTAAGTTCAACTTCGCCCCAACCGTCAGAAAGATCTTTTTGATGAATCTGTTTTACTTTTTCAATCTGTGCTTTTAATTCCGGAATCAGAATTTTTGGAAGCATCACGCGGCGGTCTTTTGCGCCTTTGCCGTAGCGTACGGTAATTTCTAAGCGGTCAAAATCTATGTCAAGAATTCTAAGCGACAGAACTTCGTTAAGACGCATGCCGGTTCCGTACATCAATTTTGCAGCAAGGCGTTTGCTTCCGCTTAAGTGTTCAAGAATAGACAGAATTTCTTTTTTGTTTAACACAACCGGTGCGCGTTTTTTGTGCTTTGCATGAATAACATCTTTAAGGTCGTCTGCATCTTCGTTTTTGACAAATCTAAAATAAAATAAAAGCGCCGCAAGTGCCTGGTTTTGTGTTGACGGGCTTACGTGTTTTTTTACTGCAAGCTGTGTTAAAAATTCGTTTATCTGTTTTTGTCCGATTTTTTCTGTTGTATTTATTTGGGAATATAAAAAACTTCTGGTCCAGTGTTCATAGCTTTGAATTGTATTTTTGCTGTAATGTTTTGTCTGAAGTGCTTCTGAAAGTTTTTGAATTTCTGTGAGGATCTTTTCTTCTTTCTGGCGAAGGTCAGAAATTTGTTTTATGTTTTTGTTTGGAATTTGTACGGATGGAATTTGAACGGATGGAATTTTTGATTTTTCAAAACAGAACTCTCCGGTTGAGTAAAGGTTTTCAAGCAGCAGCCGTTTTGCACTTTGTGTGTCTGGAATCAACCAGATTTTTTTTTCGTTGTTCCAGATGCGGTGTGGAATTATTCTGACTGCGTTTAACACGTTTTCGTTAAACGAATCAGGAAAGCTCACTGAAAAATAATTTTTGTCATAAGGCCTTATTAAGACAGTCATTTACAAACTCCTTAAAAGAAAAGATTTTGAGAAAAATTGAATAAAACAAAAACTAAAATAAAAAACTAAAAAAAATTGAAATTAAAAAAAATGAAAAATGATTCTTAGGTCTAAAAAAAATGTCTGCAGGTCAAAAAAAATTAAAGATATCGGGCAAGCCGGATTCGAACCGGCGGCCTCAACGTCCCGAACGTTGCGCGCTACCAACTGCGCTATTGCCCGTTTAGTATGAATAATTTACATTCATTTTGGATTGATGTCAACATCCTTTGATTGGTATAATTATAAAATGGAATTTTTTAAGGAACTTATTTCCCGTGTTTTAATTTCAAAAAAAATCTGCACTCAGCGAAACGCAAAAATTTTTATTAAAAAAAATGAGATTATTGTAAATGATATAAAAATTGATGACCCGTCGTTTTTAGTTGATTCTGAGCATGATGTTATTTTTGTAAACGGAACGAGATTAATGCCCTTTTCGCATATTTATCTTATGATGAATAAGCCCTGTGGCGCTGTGTGCTCGACGGTTTCGGACAGTCATAAAACGGTTTTTGATTTTATTCCGCAAAGCCTTTCTCTTGATTTAGATTCCCTTAAATGCTGCGGCCGGCTCGACTGCGATACTTCAGGCCTTTTGCTTTTTTCAACAAATGGAACTTTTCTTCACAATATTACTTCTCCGGAAAGTAATATTACAAAAACTTATTATGCTCATTTGCGCGACAAAGTTTCTGCCTCTGATATGACAAAATACAAAGACGCGGCCGCCAGTGGCATTACAATCCCAGCTCAGAAAAAATCCCCTGAGTTAAAATGCGCTCCGGCTGTCATCAATTTTATAAACGAGAGCGAATGTACTATCACAGTTACCGAAGGAAAATTCCACGAAGTCCGCCGCATTTTTCTTGCTCTCGAAAATGAAGTTACATCTCTTAAGCGCATTGCAATCGGCAGCCTGATTCTTGATAAAAATTTACAGGAAGGTGAGTGCAGTCTTGTTTCAGAAGAAGAACTGAAAAAGATATTTATAAATTAATATCCCGAAAAAAGCATTATTAAAAATGTCGGTGAAAAACCAACGTAATATTTAAAATTGCCTGATACAAACGGAGTTTCATGTGGAAATGTCCATGTCATTTTTAAGATTACGCATACTCCTCTTATGGCAATTTCTGTAAACAACTGGGGTCGATTGTCTGTGCTGAACTGAACTCCTATTCCGCCTGTTAAATCTACAATTCCCATAACGGTTGCCGCAAGTCCTCCGGATAATCTGAAATCTTTCTGGTAATGTGATAGCTCGGTACCAAACTGGGCATATATTCCTATCGGGCAAAAGTACAATTGTGCGCCCAGGTCTGTAATAAAGTAATCAGGCTTGTCAAAATATATATTTGTTATCGGAATGATTATAGTATCAAATTTTTTATCTTCTTTTTCTTGAGCACATAATGTCCCAAAAGAAAAAAAGAGAACAGATAAAATACCGATAAACTTAATCTTCCTCATAAAGATAATTCTGACATAGTTTTATTTATTTGTCTAATGAATAAAAAAAATCCTGCAGGCTTTTATGCTTGCAGGATTTATCGCAGCCTTGCGGCTGCATATGTCTTAAGCGGACTTATTTAGAAAGTCTTGCTTCCAAGTCGTTAAGACAGTCTGTAAGTTCTTTTGGAAGGTGAGTTCCGAATTTTGGATAGTGGTTTTCACGAATATCCTTAACTTCTTTTAACCAGCCTTCTGTATCAACTTTAAGAATCTGTGGAAGTGTTTCTTTGTAGTAGTCAGCAAGACCGTCTGTGTTGATTGCACCGTCTTTTGGCATAAATCCGATAGGTGTTTCAACTGCATTGTCTTTTCCGTCACAGCGGTCAAAAATCCATGCAAGAACGCGTGAGTTATCACCGTATCCTGGCCACATAAATCCACCAGGAAGTTTGTCGTTGTTTTCGTCCTTGCGGAACCAGTTAACGTAGAAGATCTTAGGAAGTTTGTCCTGATCTGCTTTTGCACCTACGTCTACCCAGTGCTGGAAGTAGTCACCCATGTTGTAACCACAGAATGGGAGAATAGCAAATGGGTCACGGCGGATTTTACCAACCTGGCTTGCATCAATTGTAGAAGCAGCTGTGATTTCTGAACCTACGATAGATCCGAGGAATACACCGTGGTTCCAGTTGCGTGCCTGGTGTACGAGAGGTACAGTAGAAGGACGGCGACCACCAAAGAGGATAGCAGAGATAGGAACTCCGTTTGGATCTTCCCATTCTGGTGCGATACATGGACACTGTTTTGCAGGTGCTGTAAAGCGAGCATTTGGATGAGCAAATTCTTCACCCTTAGGAGATTTGTCTTTTGCAAGAGCGTCGCGTGTCTGACCTTTCCAGTCAACAAGCTTTCCTTTTGCAGGATATCCAATTCCTTCCCACCAAACGTCTCCATCTTCTGTAAGAGCACAGTTTGTAAAGATTGTATTTGAAGAAGCAGAAATAAGAGCGTTCTTGTTAGATTCTTCAGAAGTTCCTGGAGCAACACCAAAGAATCCTGCTTCTGGGTTGATAGCATAAAGACGACCGTCTTTGCCGAATTTCATCCATGCAATATCGTCACCGATTGTTTCAACTTTCCAACCAGGAATTGTAGGAATAAGCATTGCAAGGTTTGTCTTTCCACATGCAGAAGGGAAAGCACCTGTAACGTATTTAACTTCGCCCTGTGGATTAGTAAGTTTAAGGATGAGCATGTGTTCTGCAAGCCAGCCTTCTTCGCGTGCAAGTACTGTAGCGATACGGAGTGCAAAACATTTTTTTCCGAGAAGAGCGTTTCCACCGTAACCTGATCCGTAAGACCAGATGAGGTGTTCTTCTGGGAACTGTGAAATATATTTGTGTTCAACGTCAGCGCAAGGCCAGATACCATTGTCTTTTTCGCCGTTGTTAAGAGGTTTACCAACTGAGTGGAGACAAGGAACAAATTCACCGTCTGTACCGATTACGTCAAGAACTTTTTTTCCAGCCCTTGTCATGATGTCCATGTTAAGAACAACGTATTCAGAGTCAGTAATTTCGATACCGTTTTTAGAAATAGGAGATCCGAGTGGACCCATACAGAATGGAATTACATACATTGTACGACCGTGCATACAACCTGTGTAAAGACCTTTCATTGTTGCCTTAAGTTCAACAGGGTCAATCCAGTTGTTTGTAGGACCTGCATCTTCCTGTTTTACAGAAGAGATGAATGTACGTCCTTCAACACGTGCAACGTCTGATGGAAGTGAACGGAAAAGGAAGCTGTTAGGCTTTTTTGCAAGTGGAGTTGCAAGGCCAGCGTCAACACACTTTTTCATCAAGCGGTCGTATTCTTCCTTTGAACCATCACAAACGTAAACGTCATCTGGTTCACACATTTTAACAACTTCTTCTACCCATGCTTTAATTTTAGCATGTTTGATGTCATTTATTGTCATATAAAACTCCTTAACAAGTTAGGTATGAATAATTTACTAAATTTTCTACTTATATTCAATATCTGAACTCATTTAAAGGGCTCGCGCGGATACTTTGCAGGTTTGAATTTTTCGTGTAATTATTTATAGTTACGATTTTTGTTGAATTCTCAAAATAAATAACGTATCTTTATAGAGTATGATTTTAACCGATGAACAGCTCAAGCTCCGCGATTCACTTTATGCTAAAAACTCGATTGTCTGCGAAGACTGTTTTTTAGGCTATCTTGTCTGGAAAGAAAAATACGGTCTTACAGAAAAAATCATTAACGGAACATCGGTTATCCTTACTTCAAAAAATTCAGTTTACAGCTTTCCGACGCTGCAGGACGAAAGTTCTTTGGTTAACGTGGTGAATGAACTTACGGCGCTTGACGGCTTTTGCTTTGACCGCATTTCTCTTGAGCAAAAAACACTCCTTGAAAAAGCATTTCCCGGCCGGTTTGACTTTAGAGAAGAGCGCGGAATGTTTGACTATGTTTACGACATAGATTCACTTTGTACGGTAGCCGGTTCAAAACTTTCTAAAAAACGCAATCATATAAATGCATTTCTTTCTATATACAATGACTGGAAGATAAAAGAAATCGATGAGTCTAATCTTAACGAGGTCCTTGATTTTGCGCGCGTCTGGTATGAACGTAAAACGGGCGGTGACACAGAAATGGGGGATTTAAGCCTTGGTTATGAACGTGATTCGCTTTTGAAGCTTGTTCCGCATTTAAAAGAAATTGGTGCAGAAGGGGTTGCCTTGTATGTTGAAGGAAAAATTGTAGCTTTTACGGTCGGTCAAAGGTTAAGTGAACGTGCTTATGATACGGTCTTTGAAAAGGCCGATGATACAGTTCGCGGCGCCTACAATATGATAAACCGCGAGTTTGCCCGCTACCTTAAGCAAAAGTATCCTGAACTTAAGCTTATAAACCGCGAAAACGACCTTGATTTACCGGGTTTAAGAAAGGCAAAGCTTTCTTATATGCCGTCTTTAGTGGTTGAAAAATATTCTGCACGGCTTAAATAACTCTTTTTCCGCGCGGCGCGGAAAATCTTTTGTTTTCCAGGCGGCTTAAAAAATATTAAAGAAATTAATTATTTCTATTGAAGAATCTCCCTGAAAGTTATATACTTTTCCTATGTCAGCACAGGCAGCGCTGGAAAAAATTCTTCCGGCCTATGAGTCTTATTATACTGTCATCCGCAACGACGTGGAAAAACCTTTTGCCGCTCAGGCAGAGTTTCGTTCCCATAGTGAAAAATTTGTCTTAGTAAAATCAGCTAAAATTGCAGATATCGATTCAAACGAGTTTGTCTATTTTTCCACTCTCGAAAAAGCCGACATCTTTATTTTAAGAAAACTTGCATCCCTTGCATGGGAAAGCGGGCTTAAAAAAGTTCAGCCTTATAACGGACACCGTAACTCGGATGTAACGCTGATTGTCGTTGCCGAGTCTTTTTCTGAAGAAGTTTACAAACTGGCGCGAAAAATTAAATTTTCAAAAAATTATATGCTTGGCCTTTATGGCTGGAGTAACTTTAGATTTGCGGCTGTGGATTTATCGCAAAAAAAAGCGGTCTCAAATTTTCAGGGAAGAGATATAAAAAAACTCTTCAATAAAGCAGGTCTTTTGTCATAAGAGTCTTTTTAAAAACTGCGTCTGTGGTTTTTAAAAAGGCTTTGTGTGACTTTGACATAATACAAATGCGGCGCTCTGCGTTCGTTAAAAAATTTATAATTGTTGGAGGAAAAGATGACAGCATTATTGATTATTATTGCTGCTCTCGTTTTGCTTTTCTGTGGATATGTTTTTTACGGTTCATGGCTTGCAAAACAGTGGGGAATTGACCCTGCAAGAAAGACACCGGCTAAAGAAATGGCCGATGGCGTTGACTATGTAGAAGCTAAACCTGTGGTATTGATGGGACATCACTTTTCATCAATTGCAGGAGCTGGTCCTATTAACGGCCCTATTCAGGCTGCAGTTTTTGGTTGGGTTCCAGTTTTCTTGTGGTGTGTAATTGGTGGAATTTTCTTTGGTGGTTTGCAGGATTTTGGTTCATTGTATGCTTCAATCCGTCACGACGGAAAATCTGTTGGTGAAATCATCAAAGATTCAATGGGTACAAAAGCAAAAAAACTTTTTATCATTTTTGCGCTTCTCGTTCTTATTCTTGTAATTGCTTCTTTTGTTAACGTTGTTGCTTCTACATTCCTCACTGTAGTTCCTTCTGCAGGTCAGGTTGCACAGATGGTTGAAAATGGTCAGGCTGTACCAAAGATTTTTGGTTTTGTTACAAAGGCAGATGGTCTTACAGGCAACCAGACAACTGCAATGATTTCTATCCTCTTTATCATTCTTGCTGTTGTATACGGAATTTTAACTAATAAGTGCGGTGTTAAGACATTGCCTGCTACAATCTGTGGAATTATCGGAATTGTTGCAATCGTAATTCTTGGTCTTAATGTTGGTTTTGCAATGCCACGCAATGCATGGATCGTATTTATCGGTTTGTATATTGCAATTGCTTCGTTGATTCCTGTATGGATTATGCTTCAGCCACGCGATTATCTTTCATCATTCCTTTTGTATGCAATGATGCTTATCGCTATTGTCGGAATCGTATTCTCTGCATTTACAGGTGCTTCACGCAATGTTGCATTTGATCTTCCTGCATTTACAGGCTGGAAACAGGGAATCGGAACTATGTTCCCGGCATTGTTCATTACTGTAGCTTGTGGGGCCTGCTCTGGATTCCATTCTTTGATTGCAACTGGTACAACATCTAAACAGCTTGACAACGAAAAGAATGCAAAGGCTATCGGTTACGGTTCTATGCTTATTGAATCAGCTCTTGGAATTATTTCTATTATTGCAATCGGTATGGTTTCTCACAAATTCCTTTCTCAGAATGAAGCTGGTCTTTGGGTATTTAAGGGATCTCCTGCTGCAGCATTTGGTTCTGGTATTGCCGTTATGTTTGGTTCAGAAGGTTCTGTAATCAACAGCACAATCAAGGCTCTCTTGACTCTTGCTGTTTCTGTATTTGCTTTGACATCTCTTGACTCTGCAACACGCTTGAGCCGCTTTATGTTCTCTGAACTTTTCCTTAAAGAAGGAGAAAAAACATGGAAGGATGCAAAGGGCGTACGTATGGTTCTTGCTAATCCATTGTTCGGTACAGCACTTATGGTTATTATCGGTTGTATCCTTGGTGGATTACAGCTTTCTGCAATCTGGTCTTTGTTTGGCGCTGCAAACCAGCTTTTGGCAGGTCTTGCTCTTATGGCAGTTGCTGCATGGCTTGGTCAGGTAGGAAAGAACAACAAGATGTTCATCATTCCAATGATCTTTATGCTTGCTGCTACATTGACTCAGCTTGTTCTTACTGTAATCAATAAGATTAAACCTATGCTTGCACATGCAGAAAAAGCATTCTTCTGGGGCAACTGGTTCCAGTTGATCTTTGCGGCTGCAATGGCAGTGCTTGCAGTTGTACTTGTTATCGAAGGTATTCAGACTTTCGCAAAACAGTCAAAGAAATAAATTAATTCTTAGAGCATGCCCGCTCGATTATAGAAACGAGTTCCGGGTATGCTCTTCTTTTTTCTTCCTCGCTTAAGCTTTGCAGAAAGTCGTATTCTTCGTGGAAGAGGCGGTCTTTGCCGGGCACGGGCATGTATAGGACTTTGTTCTGAGTGTAGTAGTGTTCGATACAGCCTTCCGGAAGTACATACACACGCGCTGCTTCTGCTGATGCAAGCGTAATCGATAAAAGATTTTTTATGTTAGAAATAACAGAAGAATCTTCGTTCAGCGCAAACTTTGTAATATATTCCCCGATATTAAAAATTCCCTGTAAAATTACCGCTTTATAAGTATCAAGATTATCTGCATCTTCTCTCTCTGTTTTAAATTTTTCAAGACGGGTTTTAAACTCTTCAAGCTGATGAGGAAGTGTCATCGTTGTTTCAAGAATTGAATCTGCAACTTCTAAAAGATATTTTTCAAGCCGGAGAACAAGCTTTAGAAAAGTTACGTGTTCGGGGCGGTTTAAGATTTTTTCAAAGAAAGGACGCTGCTTTTCGTACTGCTTGTCAAGCCACTGCTGGACCCGGTGATCCTTACAGATTCCGTCGCGAAGTTTTCCGCAAAAGAGCGAGTCCAGGTCTGTAATAATGCGCGCATTTGTTCCAAGTAAAGAACAGACTTTAAAAAAGACCCCAAGCTCGTCTTTTCCGCCGACATCAATGACACCGGTCGTCGCAGTATACATTTCTGAATCTACCGCAGATAAAAGTGAAGAAAAAATTGCCTGATCTGTGTAGCCTTCGACAAAGACCTGGTTGTCAGAAAAGAAAAACTGTTTATGATAAGTGTTAAAGCGCGGCAAAAAGCGCTTAAAAAGAGAGTAGTCGTTTTCTGATAATTCATCGATGGAGGTTGCAACACTGTTAATGTGGCATACAACAACACCGATTAATTCTTCGGGCGATTTAAGGTCAATAAAAAACGGCGAGTGCGAAATTAAAAAAAAGAGGTGAGTCGGATTTCTTTTTGCCGCGCGCCGGATTTCGCTCATAAAAAAGTTCTGGAACTGCGGATGAAGGTGCAGTTCAGGTTCATCTATCATAAGGCAGCTTGCTTCGTCTTCTTCGCCATAAAGGGCCGCAAGAAGTGAAATAATTTTTTTTAAGCCGTGGCATTCATTTTTTGTCATTGAGTATTCAAGATTCTGTGCTTTGTTTACAACAATTGGCGTAATCGATCCGTCATTTGAAATGTCAAAGCGTATTGTCTTTGAAAACATATTTGAAAGCACGTTTTCAATTCTCTGCGTTAATTCCTTGTTTTTGCTCAGTGTATAATAGATTTCATCATCATCAACAAGTTCTGTGCTGAAAATGCGCACAGAGTATCCTGCGTCTGCAAACTGTCCCGCAAGGCTTTGTGCAATGAGTGTCTTTCCTGAACCGTTCGGACCGACAACCAGGTTTATCTGAGACCAGTTTTGCTTTTTAAAAGAAGCTTTTCCCCACAAAAAAGGAAGCTTGATTTTTACAGGTACGTTAATCATTCTACTATTATAACACACAATCTTATATTGCGGGGACTAAAAATTTATCATATAATAGTTCATATGTTTAATATTAAATATATCGTTCTTGCTACTGCGCTTTTGATGTATCTTTTTGTAATCATTTTTCAGGACAAAAAAGTTATTTTTACAACCGCTGCGGCAGTTTTGCTTGCAGTGCTGGGAACTGTTACGCTTGAAGTTTTTACAAAGCAGACAGATTATGCTTCATTGTGGCACCACATTTTGTTTGAGCTTATAAACTGGAATGTTCTTTTTATTTATATCGGCTCAATGATAATTGCAGCTCTTTTTATTTATTCACGTGTTCCAGCGCGTATTGCTGATGCTCTTGTCGCTTCTTCTCCAAACACAGGAATTGCAGTTATCTTAATTCTTGCAATGACAGGAATAATTTCTATCTTTGTCGAAAACGTTGCAACTGTTTTAGTTATGGCACCGATTGCCCTGGCGCTTTCTAAAAAGCTTAAACTTAATCCTGTTCCGTTTTTAATCGGACTTGCCGTAATGTCAAATCTTGAAGGAACTGCAACCTTAGTCGGCGACCCTCCAAGCATGATTTTTGCAAGCTACGCAGGATATTCATTCAATGACTTTTTTGTTAAATTCGGAAAGCTTTCAATTTTCTTTATCATTCAGACAGGAATGATTGCTGGCTGTATTTTCTTTTATTTTATCTTTGGACGTGTAAAAGAAAAAGCTCAGGTAGAAAAAGAAAACGTAATTTCATATTTTCCGCTTGTGCTGCTTCTTACTATGATTTTTGGTCTTGCCGTAATTTCGTTTTTTTCAAGTGAACTTGGTTACAGCTCTGGTCTTTTTGTGCTTGCTCTTGGAATTATCGGTCTTGTCTGGTATCGCTTTGTGCAGAAAAAAAATGTGTCAGAAGTATGGACTTTAGTTAAGGAACTTGACTGGGAAACGATTTTCTTTTTGATTGGAATTTTTGTAGTAGTCGGTGCAATTTCTGAAACAGGTCTTTTAAGCGATTTTGCGCTCTTCCTTGGAAAGGTTACCGGCGGAAATAAATTCTTAGGCTTTATGTTGATTCTTGCATTCTCGGTTTTAATTTCGGGCTTTGTCGATAATGTTCCATATATTATCGTAATGCTTCCGGTTGCAGGAACTCTTGCAGAAAACCTAGGCATTGCAAAAGAGCTTTATATGTTTGCATTGCTTGTCGGTTCCTGCCTTGGTGGAAACCTGACACCGTTTGGTGCTTCGGCAAATGTTGTTGCGATGGGAATTCTTAAAAAAGAAGGGCATCCGGTTTCGTTTGGTGGATTTCTTAAAATTGGAGCTCCGTTTACGATTATTACGACGGCTGCCGCTGCAGCAGTGCTATGGTTTATCTGGGCTTAGAGTAACTCGTAAATTTCGATTCCGCCGCTATGTGCTTATTTCGAGTTACCACGCGATTTTGCAAATCGCTGGGCCTTATATGCGCGGTTGAAATCTGAGAAAATTTGTACTATAATTATTCAACACTTTTTTAAGGACACTTAATATGGAAAAAAACGCTAAAATATATGTTGCCGGCCACAGAGGACTTGTCGGCGGTGCAATTTACAGAAATCTTACCGCAAAAGGCTACACAAACATTGTTACCCGCACTCATGCAGAACTTGATCTTACAAATCAGGCTGCCGTAAATGAGTTCTTTGCAAAAGAAAAACCGGAATACGTTTTCTTAGCCGCAGCACATGTTGGCGGCATCGGAGCAAATTCAACTCATCCTGCTGCCTTTATCTATCAGAATATGATGATCGGCTTTAACATTGTCGAAGCCGCATACAAGAATAATGTAAAAAAACTTATGAACCTCGGTTCAACCTGTATTTATCCAAAAATGGCTCCTCAGCCGCTCAAAGAAGAATATCTTTTGACAGGCCAGCTTGAACCTACAAACGATGCTTATGCCATCGCAAAAATTTCAGTAATCAAACTCTGTACAAAATACAACATCGAATACGGAACAAATTATCTTTCTGTAATGCCGACAAATCTTTACGGACCTGGCGACAACTACGACCTTGCAGGCTCTCACGTACTTCCTGCTTTAATCCGTAAATTCCACGAAGCAAAAACAAGCGGCGAAGACGTTGTTCACCTTTGGGGCGACGGTTCTCCTGAACGTGAATTTTTGTACAGCGAAGATCTTGCTGATGCAGTTGTTTATCTTATGGAACATTGCGATGCAAAAGATTTGCGATGCGAAACAGGCGACTTTGTAAATGTCGGAACAGGAACTGACCAGACAATTAAAGCTGTTGCAGAACTTGTACGCGATGTAGTTTACGAAGATGCTCAGGAAAGAACGTGTAAAATGGAATGGGATCCTTCTAAACCAAATGGAACTCCAAAAAAACTTTGTGATGTATCACGTTTGACAGCACTCGGCTGGAAGGCTTCTACTGACTTTAAAGCTGGAATAAAAAAATCTTACGAAGATTTTAAATCAAGATTTTAATTAACGGAAAGTATATCGGATGTTTACGCTGCGGTTTGCCTTTAAGAATATCATTTCAAGAAAAAGTTCTCTCGTTATAGTTTTGTTCATCGCTTTTTCTATCGGAATCCTTATTATGGCAAATGCAGTTTTTGACGGTACCGGTAACGGAATCGAAAAAACATTTTCCACAAGCTTTACCGGGGACGTCGTAATTCGCCCTGCAACGGATTTTCCGATGTCGCTGTTTGGAGACGAAACTCCTGTAACTGGACAGCTTTCTGAGCTTCCGCGAATTACGCCGTTTAATAATGTCATGGATTACGTCAAAAACTGCGCAGAACTCAAAGAGTTCTGCCCGCAGCTTACAGGACAGGCAGCAATTAAAATTGGCGGTTATAATAGAGCGTCGGTTGTCTTTGGTGTTGTCGCAGAAGATTATCTTAAAATAATGAGCGGCATTCATGTTGTAAAAGGAGAGCCGTATAAGACTGGACAGAAGGGCATGATGGTTTCTAAAAATGTTCTTGAATCTATTTGCCGCGACTCTGGTACTGCTCTTGATGTTGGCAGCGATATTCAGCTGATATCAAGTAACGGTTCTTCTTACACATTGCGAAGCGCACCAATTACTGCAGTTTATGAATATGATGTTCACAATGATTTACAGGACAATATTATTTTAGTAGATCCTGACACTGTGCGCTCGCTTTTAGGAATTGAATCCATGTCGTCTTCTGTTGTTGCAATTGATGAATCGCAGTCAGCGATGATTGACGGCGTTGATAATATCGAAGATCTTTTTGGCGACGATTTTTCTTTTGAGCAGACAGAAAATGCGCCTGAGGAAAATTCAACACAAGAGCAATCTGTTGTCGAAGGCGATAGTCAGAATGAAGTTCAGACTTCCTGGAACTATATAATCTGCCGCTTAAACGATGGCGAAAAGCCTGGGCATTTTGTAAAAAAACTGAATAAGTTTTTTAATGAAAGTGAATATAATGTAACTGCAATTTCCTGGCGTGCTGCTGCCGGAATGTCGGCACAGTACATTTACTGGATGCGCCTTATTTTTAACATTGGCCTGATTCTTTTAATTGGAACTGGTTTTATCGTTGTAAATAATACGCTGATAATTGCCGCAATTGACCGAACAAAAGAAACAGGTGCTTTGCGTGCGATTGGTGCTGACCGTCGTTTTATTGGTGTTGAATATCTTTTTGAAACTTTAATGCTGACTATAACTGCCGGTATTCTTGGCTGCTTTATCGGAATGATTGGAAACCAGATTTTAGTTAATGCGCATATTACTTTTTCTAATACATATCTTATTCAGCTTTTTGGTGGAACTCAATTAAAGACAAATGTCACACTTTCAAATCTCGGGTTTGGAATGCTGCTTTCGCTTTTGCTTGCTGTAATCGGATGGCTTTATCCTGTGCATATCGCACTTGATACAAGCCCTGTTGTTGCAATGGAGCATATTTAATCATAAGGAAATACAATGTTCTATTTTAATATTGCATTAAAATCAATTCTTGAGCGCCGCCGACAGTACAAGTCTCTGTTTGCTGTCTGCGCTGTTGGCGTAACTTTAATGCTCAGTGCGCTTATGGTAACAGATGGAATGCTTGCTTCGATGAACGAAAAGGCAAGACAGTATTACGGAGGAGACCTTCAGCTTTTGGGTGGAAAGCATTTAAGTAATCTTGAAACTGATTCTGATAATTATATTCAGGTTTTAAGTTCTGCACTTGAAGGCGAAAATGTTGTTGTTTCAAAGCGTTATAATTATGATGCCAGAAATGAAAGCTATTATTTTGAAGGTACCAGCGTAAGACAGCGCGTTATTATGGGCGTTGAATTTGAAAATGAAAAAGCGCTTTTTGATAAATTCACTTTTACAGAAGGAACTTTTCTTAACAGCGAGTATGAAGATACTGTAATTATTTCTCAGCCTATTGCAAAAAAGCTTGGCTGTCATGTTGGAGATTCAATTACTCTTTATGTAACTACCAGTGATGGTTATAAAAATACGATGGATTTTGTTGTAATCGGAGTTTTTCAGGATTCGAGTGTTTTTGGAATGTATACTTCTTACGTTAATTACAATTCACTTATGAAAATTCTAACAATCGATCCTCCACAGGTAAACAGAATCAGTATTTATTATCCTGATGGTTCTCCGTCGTTTGCAAAAAAACAGCGTCTTCAGAAAAATCTTGAATCAAAATTCCTTATGTATCCGCTTGGAATGGATAAAAATAAATTTTACGATGATTTTTTTGTAAATGCTGAAAATCAGGGAATTGAAAAATTTGCCCTCATTTCTCTTGATTCAAATGTCTCTGACTTAAAGCTTTTGGTTCAGGCGCTGCGTCTTGTTGTTGCGGCCATCATCGTTATGCTTGCAATAATTATTGCCGTTGGAATTTCAAGTACATACAGAGTAATCGTAATTAAAAGAAATGTTGAAAGCGGTACTTTGCGTGCTCTTGGAATGAAGCCGTCGGGAATAATGAGGCTTTTTATTACAGAAGCTTTTGTCCTTCTTGTTACGGGCTGTTTTACAGGTTTTGTTTTTTCGCTTATTATTGCAAAGGTAGTTTCTACATTTAACCTTTCTTTTATTTCCGGATTTGATTTATTTTTGACAGGCGGCTATCTTTTGCCACATGTTAATGGAATAAAAATTACAGGGCTTGTAGCCGCTATAATCGTAACTACTCTTGTTTCTGTGTTGTTTACATTACGTAAATTAGTTCACGTAAGTCCTGTAGGGGCTATTACGGCAACAACTTAAAAATTCCTGATTTTTTCAGGATTAATTTTCAAATTAAACCTCAAAGGAGGCAGAATTTATGAAAAGAACATTAAAAAATATCGTTTTTTATGCACTTTTGGGAGCCTGTATTTTAAGCCCTCTTTGTGCACAGATTTCAAAAGAAGGTGCAAAAGCACTTCTTGAAAAGGCTGATTCAAATACAAGCTATGCTGGAACAGACTTTAAGGCTGATTACACGATTGTTACAGATAAACCGGGTGCCGGAAAATCTGTAATGACTGCGGTTATGTATCGTCGTGATGCAAAATCTACATTTACTATTCTTATTACCGGTCCAGAAAACGACAAGGGTAAGGGATATGTTCAGTTTGATAAAACTATCTGGTTTTATGACCCTAAAGACAGGCAGTTTACCTATGCTTCTGCAAGAAACAGATTCCAGAATACATGTTTAAATAACAGTGATTTTATTCCGCAGACTCTGGCTCAGGATTACGAAATTAAAAGCTTTAGTGAAGTAAAACTTGGAAAATTTGACTGTGTCTGTTTTGAGCTTACTGCTGTAACGAAGGGTGTGGATTACCCGATTGTAAAGCTTTGGGTAAGTAAAGATGACGGTCTTATCCGTAAAAAAGAAGATTACAGTCTTTCAGGTCAGCTCTTGCGTACTACAGCAATTCCAAGTTACCAGAAAGTCGAAGGTCGTTCTGTTCCAGGAGGAATGCTTGTAGTTGATAATCTTCGCGGAACAAAAATTGATGGAAAAGTTCAATACGAAAAAACTCAGATAAGTATTGCAAATGTGTCTTTTCAAAAGCAGGCTAATACTGTATACTCAAAGAAATACTTAGAGGATATGAGTTATTAATCTTTATGAAAAAGTTTTTTTGCAGGCTGTTTTTTCTACTTGCCTGTAGTTTTATTACAACAAGTTTTGTCTTTGCAGAAAATGAACAGAATATAAACGAGGAGCCGGTTACAGAGGCTCCTCAGGTTCAGAACAAAATTCCGGCAGAAGATCAGGTTTCAGAAGAATCTTCTGCTGATGAACAGCCTTCAGAATCAGTTGATGAATCAAGTGATGTTGATGATCTTTTTGGCGATGCTACTGATACAGGTGCGGTTGTTACAGAACCTTCTCCTGTCGAACAGCAGGCAGCAGTTCCGGAAAAAAATCGCGGTATTGTTCTAAATGGTAACCTTTCAACCCGTCTGGGAGGTTATGTTTATTATCCTCTTGATATGTATCCAGGTGCTTTGTTTGAAAGTACTATTTCTTTTTCGTGTCGTCCGACAGATAATTTTTCTATAAAGGGATCTATGCTGGTTTCGTTTCCTAAAATGGAGCTTGGTATTTATGAACTTTATTTTAATTATACTATCTGGGATATTGCCTTTATAATGGCGGGTAAAAAAGAAGTTACCTGGGGTAATGGTCGTATTTTTGATACAAACATCCTTGATGACGAAAATAACTATGAATACGACCCGGAAAAACTTTTGTACGATAAACCGATTGATATCAATAAGTCAAAATTTACGGTTTCTGTAGATATTCCTGTCTGGCATTTTAATTTTAAGGGTCTTGTTTTCTACGATAACTACAATGATGAAACTTGGGCTGTTACTCCTAGAAAACTTTCGTATGCGGCAATGATTGAAGCAAATATATGGAATTTTTCAATGGATGTTTTCTTTCGTTCATGGGCAGATGCTGATATATATCGTTATGATCCTGCTGTTGGTGCAGATCTTAATTTTCAGTTAGGCGATCTACATGCATATTTACAGTATTTTGTTCATATCAATAATAAAATAGAAAAAGTTGCTTTTCCTCGCATGAAGGGAACTGCCAGTGTATGGTGGGCGACCCGTGATAAAATTAATCTTGGCTTTGTTCTTGAATATCAGGTTGTTTATGACTGGTATGGTTATGGCGACTGGGGTGGGCCAAAGTATAACGAGCAGAGCGAATATTTAAAACAGTATCTTGCGTTTGAAGCAGTGTGGGGAAGAATTGCAGATTCAAAATTTACTCTTGCGGTTAAATACTTCCATGACTTTTATGAGCAGTATGGAACGGTCATTCCTGGTCTAAAGATTCATGATTT
>JAILNY010000165.1 GCA_024691105.1 Treponema sp.
GCAGCATCTGGTAAACACAAAAACGTAAAATCCGAAGCATTAATCATTTTTGCCTTTTCTACAGGATCTTTACGCTTGTCATCATCAATAGTAATAATTTCAATATCATTGCGCTTTTCAAAACGCTCAAAAATCTTAAGGCCGGTTGTGCCTTCTTTTCCATCTATAAATACTTTGTAAGCCATGCCATTATTATAGAAAAAAGCCAACATTATAACAATATAAAAGTTTGACCGCGCTCATTTTGTAGATTATAATATTTTGTTAAGGAACACAAACTTTTGATACAGATTTATCAGTATGCCGTTGCGGCCCTTTTTATAGAAGCAATTGTAATTTTCTTCTATTTTCAGAAAAAGAGCCTTCCGACATTTCAAAATATAGTCTTTTTGATAATTCTTTCTGTAATTACCCTTGCAACAGTTGCTGAACTTGGAGCAGGATATCTGGAAGAACATTCAAAAGAAATGTCTCCGAATTTACTCTGGGTGGTCGAATGTATTTATTTTACATTGAACACATCCTTTGGGCTTCTGTTTACAATTTACAGTTTTTCAGCCTTTGATATCTATGGAAAACTAAAACGCAGAACAATCCATGCGCTTCAAATAAGTATGCTTATTCCATATTTTTTAAGCGTACTGATTATCTGGCTCACACCCGTTCTAAAAGATGTTTATGTTCTTGTTTTTTCCTTTGACCCGATTAGTGGATATCAGCGTGGAAACAATATCTGGTTTTATGCCATCTGTTTTACAAAAGCCTTTTATATTTTACTGACTTTTATTGTTATTATTATTTTTTATAAAGTAATTCCGCATTCCAAATTACAAATCCTTTATTTTTATCTTATTGCCGTTTCTTCAACAGCTTTAATTCAGTTATTCAGATATGGTTTGTTAGTTGAATCTTTTGGAATGGCGCTTGTGACTCTGGTTTACTTTTTCTTTATTCAAAAACCAGAAGAGCTGGTAGATACAGCAACTTATACCCTGAATCAGGCTGCTCTTTTGCGAACTCTGCGATACAATTTGAGTGTAGGAAAGAATTTTTCATGTATAGCAATTTATGTTGATGATACCATGTTTATAGCAAACACCTTTGGCATAAATCAAATGAATAATTTTCTTACAGACGTAGGAAACTTCCTTAAGCAGAAGTTTTCTTATGCAAATGTTTTCAGCAGACAGCAGGGATGTTTCTGTATTGTCTTAAGAGATTGTAATGAACAGAAACTGAACGAAGTTATTTCAGTACTGAACCACCGCTTCCAAAAGGCCTGGGAACGCGATAATGTTGAACTAAAACTTTATATCCGTCTTTGTATAATACACTGTCCGGCAGATGCAAACTCTGCAGAAGAAATTATAGATATTGTTAATATGATTTCTACAGACGAACGCTACCGCCAGAGTGTAGTTTTTGCCAGTGAAATAGATTTAAATTATCGCCGCCGTTCTATTTATATAGAACATGCCTTACGAAACGGTCTTACAGAAAATCGCTTTGATGTTTTCTATCAGCCAATCTGGTCTACTTCAGAAAAAAAATTGATAGGTGCCGAAGCTCTTATCCGCTTAAAAGATGATCAGGGACATTTTATTTCGCCGGAAGATTTTATTCCAATCGCGGAAAAAACAGGTGCAATTTTGCGTATTGGTGAATATGTTTTTGAATCAGTCTGCCTGAATCTTTCTCAAATTGATATAGAAGAATATGGTATAAAAAAGATAGATATAAATCTTTCTGTTGCTCAGTGTATGCAGGAAATTCTTGCAGAACAGATTTTGAAAATCCAGAGCATCTACAAAGTGCCAACCTCAGTTATTAATCTAGAAATTACAGAAACTGCCGCCGCTCATACACCAGAAATCCTTTTGAAAAATATGCAGGATCTTGCAGCAGCCGGTTTTGAACTTTCTCTTGATGATTATGGCTCAGGCTACTCAAACATGAGTTATATGTTGAACCTTCCATTTAAGATGATAAAGATAGATAAGTACATTGTCTGGGCAGCTTTTTCAGACAAGAGGGCAGAGAAGGCACTCGAAGCTACAATCAGAATGATAAAATCAATTGGAATGACAGTACTTGCAGAAGGTGTAGAAACTCCCGAGCAGGCAGAGTGGCTTATTAATTCCGGTTGTGATTTCCTTCAGGGCTTTTATTATTCTCGTCCTATTCCTAAAAAAGAGTTCCTCGCAATCATGAAAAAGACTGCTGAAGACTCAAAATCTAGCGAAAAAAATAATTAAAAAAATGTAAAAATGCATTGTCATTCTATTGACACAAATCTCGAAAATGTATATATTATTAAAACATTCGCAAGAATGGATGGGCTACTAGCTCAGT
>JAILNY010000095.1 GCA_024691105.1 Treponema sp.
CTGACAATTCGAATATGTCCACTCAAAGTCCTACTTGTATTGGATCTTGTAGTGTTGTAAATCTTTATAACATAAGGATTTACATTGATAGCGGGGGCAGGACTCGAACCTGCGGCCTCCGGGTTATGAGCCCGACGAGCTTCCAGCTGCTCTACCCCGCGTCGTGTCTAAACAATATACCCAAAAAAGCTCAAAACGTCAAGGCTGACTGCGCGAAAATCAGAGAAAATCTCCGAAAATATGAAAAAATACACAAAAATGAGTGAAAAAATGCATAGATGTAGTCGTGCGATGAGAGGTGCGTGACGGGTGGGGCGACGTATCAGGGGCTTGTGATTTTTTCGCTTCAAGCGCTATAATTTTTGTATGGCAAATGGAATTGAAGATTTGAAGGAAAAAAACAAGGACAAGGCAAAGCCTGTTAATCCGCAAAAATATTTGTCGTGGGCAAACCGGCAGGGGCGCGAAGATGCAGAAATGCTGATGGAAAAGTCCGAGTCCTGGAGCGCGGCCAAAAGCGCAAAAGGCGACTATGACCAGGACGAGGACTAGCGCGGAGTGAACGGCAAGCGCTGCCGGCACTCATTTTGACGTGGGCTGCGTTGTTTGTACGTGGTTTTACTTCACATTGTAAAAAAAATCCGCTTTTTATAACTTTTCGGAATTTACTTAAAAATCCAAAAACTCAATCTAACTTTTTTAAAAAATTCAGTACCAAAGTGATATCAACGAATTAAAAACCCGTGATAAATTTTGTCATGGTCGCGGGAACCCCGCACCTAATGCGCATTACAAAAGAGAGATTTATCACAAAAAGAGGAAGGAAAAGTTATGAAAAAAATTACAACAAAAATCGTTACATTGTTTGCTGCATGTGCAGTAGTTATGTTTGCCAGCTGTACAAATCCTGCTACATCAAGTGCAGGAGCAGGAAGTGAATTAACAGTTGCGGGAAATAGTGGAACACCTGTTTCTGTATCAAATTGTGCTGCATATACTGTAACAACGGTTGAAGCTGCATCAGCAGGAGAAGTCGGATATCTTTTGCAGATTGACAATGATGGTTCTCAAAATGCAAATGGACTTTCAATTACTGTATCAGACCTTGTTATTTCAATTAAAGTTGGAAGTGGTGACTGGGAAACGAAAAATTTAGGAACAGTAACTTTGGTTCCTGATCAGTATGCATCACCTGCTTATTCAAAATCTTCAGTTAGAACAGTAATTCCAGGAGTTGCTCTTCCTGCAAATGCAACTGTTCAGGTAAAGGTTGTAAGTGCAACAGTTAGCAACTCTTCTAAAGCAAGCTCGATTATTTTTGCACTTCAGCGTGAAGGCGGCGATTATAAGTTCTTTGGTGAATCAACAGGAAACTGGCAGCCTGCTTTTGCTTCTGCTAACTAACCCCATCTCCTAACCCTCCAGGCTTTTTCCGGTGCGGCGTGTGACAAGCAGACTGTGCCGGAAAAGTCGTTTAAATAAAGGTGGAACTTAAAAGTTTTCTGGACCGGAAAAAGTCCGGAGACTTTGTAAGTTCTATATTCAATCATAATACGTGAGGTACTATGAAACAGACAAACACAATTAAAAAAATTTCTTCACTTGTCGCAGTAACTGCGGTCGCATTTGTAATTGCTTCGTGCGGAAAAGTTAAAGAAGAGCAATTTGGAATCGGGTCACCGACGTCTTCATCTTACACTGACGAAGACCTTGTTTGGGTAGACAACTTTGATCAGAAAAAACTTGATCCAGAAAACTGGTCTTTTGAAGTTCATCAGCCGGGCTGGGTTAACAGCGAACTTCAGGCTTACGTAGTTTCGGATAAAAACGTATACCTTAAAAACGGCAAATTAATTATTCAGCCAATTAAAGACGGAAATACATATACATCAGGCCGCATTAACACGATGGGAAAAAAAGAATTTACCTATGGTCGTTTTGAAGCGCGCTTAAAGGTTCCACGCGGAAAAGGTTTCCTGCCTGCATTCTGGATGATGCCGGGTGACGAAAGCTTCTACGGTCAGTGGCCTAAGTGCGGCGAAATTGACATCATGGAAGTTCTTGGAAACGATGTTAATAAACTTTACGGTTCACTTCACTTTGGAGAACCGCACACGCAGAGACAGGGAACTGCAATGGTTCCAACCGGAAACTTTGCAGATGATTTCCACATCTTTGCGCTTGAATGGGATCCGGGAGAAATGCGCTTTTATGTAGACGACCGCATGTACTATAAAACAAGCGACTGGTTTACAAAAAAAGAAGGCTTTGGAGAAGTTTCATATCCGGCTCCTTATGACCAGCCGTTCTACATGATTCTTAACGTTGCAGTCGGTGGTGTATGGCCGGGCAATCCTGACGAGTATACTCCGTTTGATGAACAGGCTCAGATGGTTGTTGACTACGTTAAAGTTTACCAGAAAAAATCTTATGATGACGAAGTTAAAAAGCCGGAAGCTGCCGTTGCAAAAATGGAAGTTAAAAAAGGTAACATCGCTTCTAATCTTGGCGGCCGCTGGACACTTCACCTTGAACCAGATGGAAAAGCAACTGCTGACTTAACTGACAACGGTCTTACTGTAAGAACAGAAAAGCAGGGCGCCGCAGATTATTCAGTTCAGCTTGTACAGTCTTACATTCAGATGGTAAAGGGTGAATCGTACCGATACACCTTTGACGCGTGGGCGGATTCACCACGAACAATTAAGACTGCGGTAACTCTTCCAAATAACAGCTGGAAGCGTGCCTTTGGCGATGTTCGTGTAGCGCTTGATACAAAGAAAAAAACTTATACGTATACATTCACTATGGAAGAAACCTCTGACGAAAACGCTCGTCTTGAGTACCAGCTTGGAAACACAGATTCTACTGCAACTGTTCACATTCAGAACATTAAACTTGAACATGTAAAAAATGCAGGTCCTGTTAACAAGCATCCGGCACTTCCTGACGGAAACCTGATTTACAATGGTCAGTTCCAGGAAGGCGAAAAGCGCATGGGTCACTGGACTGTTCAGGCAGCAGACGGTGCAAAGGTTTACGCAACTAATGCAAACAAAGTGCGTGAACTTAAGGCAGAGATTCCATCTTCTGTGACAAAGGCAGACGATGTTAAGTTGATTCAGAAAGGAATTATGCTTACACCGGGCAGCGAAAACGTAATTCGTTTTGAAGCAAGTTCAACTGCGGCTGGAAATATCGTTGTAAAATGCGGAAGCTTTGCAAAAGAAGTTGAGCTTTCTTCCAAGACTGCAAAGTATGAGTTTACTTTTATCGCTCCAAAGACTGCGCAGGAAGTTGCATTTGAAATGGATCTTGCAATTGCGGGTGCGACTGTAACTGTAGATAATGTTTCGTTAAAAGAAAATATTATGGTACAGAACGGAAAATTTAATGCCGGCATGAAGTCGTATGAAGTTTACGCTCACTCGGATGCGGTAGAAGATCACGAAGTTGACGAAGGTCAGAGCGACAAATTTGCGGCAATTACAATCGACAAAACTGGCAAAGACGACTGGATGATTCAGCTTATGCAGCGCAATATCGAACTACAGGAAGGAAAAAAGTACAAGATTACATTCCGTGCAAAATGCGATATTAAGCGCGACATCATGCTTGCTTTGCAGCGCGATGGACTTGTCGACAACAACTGGACTCCATACTCTGGTCAACCGACATTTACTATCAGCGATGAATGGAAAACTTACGAGACAGAATTTGATATGATTTACCCGACAGATTCAAAGACGATTTTGACTTTCTCGATGGGTGCGGTTAATCAGACTCCGATTAATAAGCGTCATACAGTCTGCATCGATGATATCAGTTTAATAGAAGTAAAATAACAAAAATGACGGCGGCGCGCATTTTTTTTCGCGGTCGCTGCTTTTTGTCGGGCGCAGTTTGTGTGCGGCCGGCGAGTTATTTTTTATTTAGCGGAAAATTTTTCGCTTTGATTCATAAGACGGTACTGCATTGGAGTAACGCCTTTATTTTTCTTGAAGACTTTAGAAAAATAACTGTGTGAATTAAACGAAAGGCTTTCTGCGATTTCAGCGTAAGAAAGTTCCGTATAGGTGAGCATGCTGCATGCTTCTTCTATGCGGACGTTTTCTACATAAGAGACAATGGTCTGCCCGGTTTCTTTTTTAAAGAGGGTGCTCAGGTATTTTTCACTTAAGCCCAGGTAGTCTGAAATATCAGAAACCTTAATCGGAAGATTGTAGTGGCTTGTAATGTAGTCGATTGATTTACGTACATAAAGCGATGACCCGGAGTTTTTCTTAAGGTCGCGCATTGTTTTTGCAAAGGTTAAAACCATTTCGTGATGAAGTTTTTCAACATCTTCTTTTTCCCACATCTTATCCATGCGGCGGATAAAGACATCACTTAATGTGTAGGCCGCTTCTTTTGGTAGCCCGCCTTCGATGCAAAATCGGACGATCATTGCGGTTGCAATTACAAAGTGGTACTGGATATTGCGGAATTTGTCGTCAGAGAGTTTTCCCTGGCCTTTTACGATGAGCTTTGGGTTTAATGCTTCAAGTTCTTCTATATTACCTTGCTTTACAAGGTCGTAAAAATGCATTTCGCTTTTATAAGATAAGTGAAGCTCGCCGTTTTCAAATGCGTCGTGTTTTGCAGAAGCGTATTCTTCTTGAGAGGTTTTTAAATTTTTTGAAGGGGTTGATGCCATAAGAATATTTTATCACTGAATTTATAAAATTCCAGTTAAAAATTGACCTATATAAAAAAAATCAGTATTATTAAAGTCGAAACAGAAAATTATTATGCATGGAGACATATATGTTCAAGATTCTTGAAAAAAAGCAGCTTTCTGCCGGTGTATTTTACATGAAGGTTAATGCACCAGAAATTGCAAAAAACAGAAAAGCTGGTCAGTTTGTAATTATTCAGGTTGAAGCTGAATTTGGCGAGCGCATTCCGTTGACAATTGCTGATGCAAATGCAGAAGAGGGCTGGATTGCCCTTGCGTTCCAGCCGGTTGGTGCTTCGACATATAAGCTTTCGTTAAAAGAAGCAGGCGACAGCCTTCCTACAGTTCTTGGTCCTTTAGGAAATCCTTCTAAAATCGAAAAATACGACCGTCCTGTAATGATCGTTGGTGGTGGTTTTGGTGTTGCACCTTGTTATCCGATTGTTCAGGCTCACAAGGCTATTGGAAATAAAGTAATTATGGTAATTGCGGCACGTAATAAAGATCTCATTATTATGGAAGATGAAATGCGCGCTGCTGCTGATGAACTTATCATTATGACAGATGACGGTTCTGCAGGACGCCAGGGTGTTTCGACAGTTCCTGTAAAAGAAGCCTGCGAATCTCAGTGTCCTCCTGCAGAAGTAATTGCAATCGGACCTCCTATTATGATGAAGTTCTGTGCTGCAACTACAAAGCCTTACGGTGTAAAGACAACTGTATCGCTTAACACAATCATGATTGATGGTACAGGAATGTGTGGTGGTTGCCGTGCAACTATCGGTGGAAAAACAAAATTTGTCTGCGTTGATGGTCCGGAATTTGATGCTCACGAAGTTGACTGGGACAATATGATGATGCGTATGAAGTCATTTAAAGAACGTGAACAGGCTGATGACCACAAGTGCCGCATGATGGCACAGGCCGATGCATTGGCAAATAAATAGGAGCATAAGATGGCAATTAACGTAACAGAAGAATATAACAAAATTCAGGAACTTATTAAAACTAACGGTAAACTTTCTCCAAAAGACCGCAATGCAATTCCTCAGATGGAAATGCCAACACGTGATCCAAAAACTCGTGCACGCGAGATGGCCGAAGTTGCCCTTGGATTTTCCGCTGAACAGGCTGTAGTAGAAGCTAACCGCTGTCTTCAGTGTGCAAAGCCTTTCTGTATGGAAGGATGTCCGGTAAATATCAATATTCCAAAATTTATCGGCGAGATTGCTAAAGGTGAATTTAAAGCAGCCGTTGATACAATAAAAGAGACTTCGCTTCTTCCTGCAATTTGTGGTCGTGTTTGTCCTCAGGAAAAACAGTGTCAGGGAAAATGTACTGTAGGAAAAGTTTTCAAGAGTGCAGAAAAGGCTGTTTCTATCGGTCGTCTTGAACGCTTTGTTGCTGACTGGGAACGCGAAAACGGAAAGGTAACACCTCCTGTTGTAGCTCCAAAGACTGGTAAAAAGGTTGCAGTTATTGGTGCAGGTCCTGCAGGTCTTACAGTTGCTGCTGACTGTGCACGCGCTGGTCACGATGTTACAGTATTTGAAGCATTCCACAAAGCCGGCGGCGTTATGATGTACGGTATTCCTGAGTTCCGTCTTCCAAAGAAAATCGTACAGGAAGAAATTTCAAACCTCGAAAAAATCGGTGTTAAGTTTGAATTGAACTTCCTTGTTGGTCGTACAAATACACTTGAACAGATTCTCTCAGAAAAAGGATTTGACGCAGCCTTTGTTGGAACAGGTGCGGGACTTCCAAAATTCCTTAACATCCCTGGAGAAAACTTAATCGGTGTATTCTCTGCAAATGAATATCTTACTCGCGCTAACCTGATGAAGGGTTACGATAAAGAACATGCTGCAACTCCAATCTACGAAGCAAAGCACGTAGTAGTTTGTGGTGCCGGTAACGTTGCAATGGACGCTGCCCGCATGGCATTCCGTTTGGGCGCAGAAACAGTAGATGTTGTTTACCGCCGTACACGTGCAGAGATGCCTGCTCGTCTTGAAGAAATTGGTCACGCTGAAGAAGAAGGCGTTAACTTTAGATTCCTCGAAAACCCTGTAGAAGTACTTGGAACAGAAGATGGTCATGTTCGCGGCGTTCGCTGTTTGAGCTACGAACTTGGTGAACCGGACGCTTCCGGACGCCGCAGTCCTGTAGCGATCCCTGGCAGCGAACACGATGTTGAATGTGATGCAATGATCGTTGCTCTCGGAAACGGTTCTAACCCGCTTCTTGTTTCGACAACTCCGGGCTTGAATGCTGACGCAAAGGGTCACATTACAGTTGATGAAAAACAGGCAACAAGCCATGCAAAGGTTTGGGCCGGCGGTGACATCGTTTTGGGTGCCGCAACTGTAATTCTTGCAATGGGCGAAGGCCGCAAGGCAGCCGCTGCAATTAACGAGTATCTTGCAAAATAACTGAGTTGCTGGAAGCGCACGTAACGGCAAAAAGCCTGCGCGCCGCTACAAGCCGCGCCCGGTGCCGAATATGGCGCAAATGCCGGATCCGTATAAGATGCGGTGGTGCGCAAGTTGTTAAAATCGATCGCGCCAATTTGCGCGCAACTTTTGAAAACCCGCGGACTTTGAAGAGTGCATTTTACAGCACTTTATTCACTGGTACGCGGTTTTTTTTACGGAAATTATTAAAGCGTATGGACTATAGTTATATCTTAAATTCCGCAGTTCCTCAAAAAGAAAAATTAATTGCGTTTGGTTTTATAGCGCACGGCGATAAATTGGAATTAAAAAAAGAAATCGCAGACGGTCAGTTTTACGCTTTAATTCAACTTTCAGATAAGTCGCTTACGGCTGATGTATATGAGGCGGCAACGGATGAAAAATATGTGCTTTTTAATGTTGCGTCTGCACAGGGTGCGTTTGTCGGTGAGCTCCGTAGCGAGGTTCTGGATTTGATTGAACGAATCCGTGCGGAGTGTTTTCTTTGTGAAGACCTTAAACAAAAATATGTCGATTTTTTGCATTCACATTTTAATGCAGCGGGCGACACTCCGTGGTGCGATACGACTAGTACAGTTTATCGCTGTTCGAACAATAAATGGTTTGGGCTTGTGATGAAGATTAAGTATAAAAATCTTGGTTTTGAAAGTGACGAAGCAGTCTGGGTTGTAAATCTGAAAGCAGAGAATATTGAATCTATTGTAGATAAAAAATCTATATTCCCTGCGTATCATATGAATAAAAAATATTGGATAACTGTGCTGCTTACTGCGGTGACAGATTTTGAGAAGCTTTGTGAACTTACAGAAAAGAGTTTTGAACTTGTGGGGAAGAAATGAAACAGAATAATTTTACGCAGCAGACTCATTTTATCGGTGTTTTGTTGCCGGAAGATTTGACGCTTACTCTTGAAGATTGCCGCCGTTATATGAACGAGGCATACGGCTGTAAGAGCGGGCATGGCACTCCGATTCATGTAACACTCGTGCCGCCGTTCAGACTGCCGGAAGAATTTTCTACTCAGGATCTTGCGCGTGCGATTGAAAAAGACTTTCTGCCAAAGGGACTTGGGTTTTCTGGTCATATCGAAAACTTTGCGGCCTTTGGTGACAGAACACTTTTTGCCGATGTGATTGCAAATGATAAATGGACAAAGCTACGTGATGAGACTGTAAACGCAATTCTTGCTGCCTGTCCGCGTTGTACAAAAAAGGATCAGAGATCGTTTAAGCCGCATGCGACCGTTGCCAATCGGGATATTCCCGCGGGCGTGATTGCGGACGCACTCCAGGTGATGAATGAATTAGAACTCGTGGAAGATTTTCCGGTTGATAATATTACAATCTTTGAGCGCAAGGGCGGCCGCTGGGTTGAAGCGGTGTCGATGGGGCTGCGCTAAATTGTTTGTGCGCCTGCAAATGACGCGTGGGACGGGAGTGCATTAAAGTGCCGGGGGATGGCACTGTTCAAATATTTTAAATTTTCAATTCTAACCTTTCTACTTCACTATTAATCATATCCCAGTCCGTACATCTTTTGTAGTTCGGGGTGGGGAAGGTGCAGTCCTGGTTCCAGGGGCGGTCAAAGACAAGCACTTTTAATTCTGGAAGGTGGTCAAAAAACTTAAAGGCAGAAGGTGAGTCTTCGACTGCTAAATCAAAATGCATTTTGTAATAATCTTCAAGCTCAAGATTAAAGTTGCTGCCTTTTATAAAATTGTCGCGGCCGTATTTATTCAGACAGTATAAATCAACTTTTTCAAGGTCATGCTGATCGAGCCACTGGCGTGAAGCGTCGTAAGCGCCTGCCGGGCGGCCGGTAATTATTTTTACGTCGTGGCCTTTTTCAAGCCAGCGGTTGATTGTTTTTGAGGCGCCTGGAGTCTCGTCATAGGATAAAAGGATTTCGCTCTGGTGCGCTTTAATCATCATTTTGTCATATTGTTCATCTGTCAGGTTAAAGGATTTTTGAAGATTAAAGTAGCGAATTTTTTCGTAAGGAAAATTAAGGTCAAACATTTTTTTTACAAGCCCGGAAAAGTGGCGGGCAGTCTCGCAGAGGCAGTCATCAAAATCAACGTAAATATTCATAGTTAAATTATAACACGGAAATGTGCGGACGGCGAGAATGAAAAAAAAGGCAGCAGCTTTAATCTTAAACTTTTACTTATTTGTAAAATGCATATTTGTGTGGGTGTCTTCTGTAATTTCAAAGCCCGCCTTTAAATAAACGGGGGCTCCCATTTTTGTTGCCTTAAGATCCACGCGGTCAATCTGATTTTCTATTGAATACTGTACAAGGTTTTTAATTATCTGCAGGGCATAACCGCGGCGGCGATATTCAGGAATTGTATAAACGCTATTAACTTCGCCAACCCGCCCGTGGATGTAAGATGTATTCGCAGGTTTTTCAATAATGTTTAAGATAGCGGTGGAAACAATTTTGCCGTGGTGTCTGGCGTGTGGACCGTCGTGGAATCCGGCTTGAACGCCGGCCTGTGTATCGCTGTTGGAGTCGTAGCGGGTGTTGCCATTTGCGTCGTCTGGCGAATCTTCCCGGGCAATGAAAACCACTGCATCTTTATTGAGGTGTTTCTCAAAAAAGGCTGTGATATTGGTCTTGAGAGTCTTTTCTGTTTCCTCAGGTATATCGGGCTGTCCGACTTTGAGAAAGTCAATTCTAAGTTGAGTAAGCTGCGGGATGTCGTTTTTGTCTGCAAGTGTAAATGTCATAAAAAAAATAATAGCATTTCAGGGTATGTAAAATCAATGTTCCGTCGGACTAGTTCGTGTGTTTTAATTTTGATAAATGCTTTTGAGCCAGGTAAAAAAAAAGCGGGCCTTTTATAAGACCCGCGGTGTGGCGTCATTTTGATGCCATTGTCTTTCGGTGGGCATTAAGTCCGCCGTTTTTATGACTCTGATTAATTAAAATCGACTGATTAAAATTCCTTTAACATTTTTTCTGGAACTTCAACTACAACTTCTTTTACTGCGCCTTCACGTGCAAAAAGTTTTTCGCTTGTTTCTTTTGAAATTTCGTTTTCAAAAGAAGTGCCGTCTACTGTAACTTTGCAGCTGTCAATTGAACTGTTCAGCTTATAAGTAAATGGAACGGCAAAGCGTGTAAAGTGCAATGTTCCGTCTGAAGCAAATTCTTTTTTGCAAAGAAGATCTGGTTTAAAGCACAATTTACCGTCAGCGATTTTAATTCCGAGCTCGCCAAAGCGTGTGATAACTTCTTCTTTTACCTGACCTGTCATACCCGGCTGTTTTGCGCCCTGTCCGCTTGGTGTGTGCGAATAAGGATCTGTCGGGAATGCGCCGTAAAGTTCTGGTGTCTTATTAAAGCCAAGTCCGTTACGAACTTCGTAATATGCTTTTGCAAGTTCAGCTTTTTCTGCGCTGCCGTCAGCGGCACTTTCAAAGTTTTCCTGCATTGCAAGCAGGAGCTTAGAAACCATGTGCCAGTAAATTGAACCAAGTCCTTCGTAAGCGTAGAAGGTTCCAGAGCGTCCAGTGAATGAACTGTGGTGGAATGTTGCTTCGTAGAGCTCAAGAATTTTTTCTTTGTCGTCTGCAGAGAGCTGCGCGGTAGTGTTTGAAGACGCGCTGTTTGTGCTGTCTGTAACAGATGCGAGTGTGTTCAAAAGGCATTCAGCGTTTCTAAAGTCAGGATTAAAGTGACAGATAGAAGAATCAATTGCGTCGTTGTAAACGATACAAGATGAATCTGGCGCTGTAAAGTTTTTGTCGAGCTCTGCTTTTAAAAGTGGAATGCGCACTGCTTCTGCTTTTGAAACGATGTTCTTTTTTAAGAAGTCCGGCAATTCTTTTGTAGGGTAAAGCATGTAAGAGTGCTGGCGCTTTTCGTACATTCCGCTGTTTTTGAGAGCGTTGTAAAGCTCGCATACTTCTTTTGCAGAAAGCAGCTTGCTTGAAAGAACTGCAACCTGGCCTTCGAGCATTTCCTGTAAGTAGTTTACCTTCATGCCGTCTTTGTTGATTGCAAGTGTGTTGTATGAATGATAAAGGCCGTTGTCCTTTTTGTTCTGCTTAATCGAATATTCAAGGTGTGACAGGAATACATCGATTGCACTAAGGAGCTCTTCTTTTTTAAGCGATGCTTTTTTTGCAAGAAGTGAATAATCTTTATAGAATGCTTTTCGCTCTTTTTCAAATGCAGTTCCACAGGCACGTGTAAATTCTGCACGAGAGCTTTCTGACATTGTGTCTTCTGCTTTTGTGCGTGAATAGATACTAAGAAGTTCATCAAAGAAAACTTTTTCTGTCTTTGGAATTGCGAATGCCGCATCATCGCTTGCGCTATAGATGTCCTTTAAGAATGTAAGCATTCTGTAAAGGTAACTTGTTGTTACCATAGAAAGGCCGTATCCGGCAAGGGCATTGTTTGCATCGTTCCATTCAGGGCGCTGTGTGTTAAGCCATACTCCGCCGCCTGGAACAAAGTTTGCCAGTTTTGTTAATACGAGCTGCAAAAGTTTTGCTGTCAATGTAACAAGATACGGATTTCCGTTTTTGTTCATAAGCTTTGCATCTGTTCCGTATTTTTTCTGATCTGCAACGATTGTGTCATTGAGCTTGTAGTCAAATACGATTGTGTCGCGCGGATTTTTTTCTACATCAGCATAAGCTTTGATGTGGTACGGAATGTTTGCTGTAGTAAAGAGCTCTTTGTTAAAGAGTGCTTTGAGTGCGTCAGGGTTAATCTGATTCTGCAGTTCAAGAAGCTTACAGAGGTAAATAATCTGGTGGTCGTTCCAGTATCCGATGTTACTCCATGGATTGTCTGGTTCCGGAACTTCCCAGTCGAGTCCGCTTCTTGTAATGCGGTATGGGTTAAAGCCGTCGCAAGAAGTAGCATTTACAAATTTAGAAATCATTCCGATTGTGTAAACCGGATAGCTTAATGCGAGTGCTTCCCAGTTCTGGAAGATGTCGCGCCAGTTTCCTTCGTAGTTGAGGATAGGGTTACCTAAAGAGTCGCGGAGGTTGATTGAGAACTTGTTCCATGGGCGGCTAGGGTCACCGTGGCGGCGCGAGAATGAAAGAGGAAGATATTCTAAGTAGAGTCTGTAAAGCTGGTCGTTGCCTGTACGCTTAATATTGTCGCCGAGTTCTTTGTAAGAAACGGTGTCATTTGTGCAGACTGCTTTTGCGGCCTCAAGCTGATTTGTGTTACGTGTTGTGATAAACTTGATAAAGTCGGCGCTGTGAATTGTGTTGTTTTCAACAAAGACGCCGCCACGCATTATGTTGAACATAACGTTGGCTTTGTGGTGGATGCAGGTAATGGCATCGTTTGTGTTCTGGATACCGTCTGCGTCTGCGATGTATTTATTTAAGAGATCCTGGCCGTCTTTGATGTCCTGTTTAAGGTCTGCGGTAATTGCTGCGCGGTCAGAAAGTTTTTTCTTTAAATCCTGAATGCGTGAAAGTTCAAGCTTTGTATCAAATACCTGGTACCAGCTTTCTTCTTTTCCGGCACTTAATTCAAATGTTGTAATGATGTCGCACGAAGCACCTTTCCCTTTGCAAACCTTTGTCTGTTCAAATTTGCCGTTCAGACTGTCATCAGTTGCAAAAAGTTTTTCTACTTCACGGTCAAGATAAACCGGAGCGTCAAGGCTGAACCAGCAGGTGTTTGCCCAAAGCGCTTCACTTGGTTCTGCACGGTCGGTCAATACGCTTGACAGGCTGAACATTGCAAGGCCGCTTTCCAAATCCAGGTCCGACTTCTTGTATGCATCAAGCAATACGCTTGAATTATTCTGCAAATCTACGTTTGCACAAGCTGGCATGATGTTGCGGCAGCCGTCAAGAATCTGTACTGTCTGTGTTTCTTTTGCGTTGTTGATAATGCGTGCAATTCTTACTAAGCCGTATTTTGCGCTCGAAGTCCATTCCTGTTTAAACGTAAGATTCAATTCTTCGTTAATTTCTTCAAATACGATGTGCGAGCCTGCGCTGTTTTTGTAAAGGTTGCGTTTTACTTTGAATGAAGGAGCTTTTGCAAATGGTTCCCAGTAGAAAGTCGCTTCTTTGCCATCTGCGCCGTTTGAGTCGCCGGCCTGGGAATTAGCGCCGTTTGCCTTTACTTTGATTGCGCTGAAAGGGCCAGCGTTGTCTTTAAAGTCATCGATTTTGTCACATGTATAATATGGAAAGATTGCAAAGCCAGCGTCTTTTCTTCCTGCGCTCAAAGCGCCGGATGACCAGATAAAATTCCATATATCGCTGGAACTTGTAATCGTCATAAAAAAGTCTGGAATTGAATTGTAGTTTTCAATCTTGTACCAAAGATCTCCGTCAATTGTTACAACAGAACCCTGTGACTGTTCTGGACAGAGTGATTTAATCTGGTCAATTGTTTTCATTTGAACTCCTGTGAGTTAAGTTTAAGGCAACCGGTTGCCTTGTGATGATAGAATACGTGAGATTTTTTACGATGTCAATAAATTTTCGATGTTTTAGAGAAAATGTGTTCGTGCACAAAAGTTTTTTTTGCGTAAAATACAAAACCATGCAATAATTATCACATGAAAAAAACTAATTTAATTTTATGTTCTGTATGCGCGCTTGGAATTTGCGCTGCAATAAGTTCCTGCGCAAAAAAAGATACCACTCCAGATTTTGTAAAAACTGATATGAATCTTGTTTGGGCGGATGAATTTGATTCAGACTCAGATGAACCTGATCCTGCTGTCTGGGATTTTAAAGAAGGCGGTCACGGCTGGGGAAACAACGAGGTTCAGAATTATACAAAGGATAGAAAAAACTCGTATGTTTCAAAGGGAACGTTAAAAATTGCCGCTGTCAAAGAAAAAAACGGAAAATGGACAAGCGCGCGTATGGTTACTCAATATAAAAAATCTTTTACTTACGGCTATCTTGAATTTAGGGCAAAGGTTCCGACTCAAAAAGGATGCTGGCCTGCACTCTGGCTTTTGCCTGAGAACAATGCTTACGGTACCTGGCCTCGTAGCGGCGAGATTGATGTAATGGAAGCATCGCGCAATGTCTGGGGCTCGCAGGTTTACGGAACGGTTCACTGTCGTGACGGTCATGGTGGAAACCCTATAAAAAGTGTCGGTCGTGAAGTTAAGAAAATGGATAAGGCCTGGCATACTTATGCCATTAACTGGACGACTGAAGGTATTACCTGGTATTACGACGGGAAAGTCCTTACAGAGTACCGTAATCCGCATAATGACGAAGACGGCTGGATGAGCTGGCCGTTTGATCAGCCGTTCCATATTCTGATGAACGTTGCCATGGGCGGAAACCTTGGCGGCGACATTGATAAAAAGATCGAAAGCTGCGTAATGGAGCTTGATTACGTAAGACTTTATCAATAGAAAACGTTGAATTATAAGATGCGCCCGTGCGGATTTGCGGGCGCATTTTTTTGTCGTGAGTAAAAAAAACGCTGCAAAGTTTGGGCCGTAAGACATAGACTTTTGCAGCGCATTTTTTTTGTTTTAGATTGTTTTTAATTAGACTTTTTTAGTTAAAACTTTTTTAGCGTTTCTCCATCTTTAAATTCAACAGAAAATATTTCTGTCTTTTTTGTTATTGATGATTCTGAAATCTGTTTGAATAAAATTTCTGCGGCGCGTTTTCCCATTGCGGCAAGCGGCTGAACGTTTGTTGCAATATCCAGACAAAAATAATTTGGAGTAATAAAGCCGTCAAAGCCGACAATGCTTATGTCTTCTGGAACGCAAAGTCCAAGCTCACGGATTCCCTTTATAGCCTGTGGAACGATTGCATCTGAGCAGCAGAAAATCGCTGTCGGTTTTTCTTTCCATTCTGCAAGTGCAGATTTAAAATCAGAACTAATATTAGTAGAGTCAAAATCTGTTTTGATAATAAAATCTTCCGGATTGTAATCTGCGCCTAAATCTTTAAGTGCCTGAATAAATCCTCTTTTGCGTTCTTCGACTACCGGATTAAAAATTTCATCCTTAATATTTGCAAAGGCAATTTTTCTGTGTCCTGCTTCCCAGATTTTTTTTGTACAGTTATAGCCGGCTTCGTAGTTTGCAGAATCTACCCATGACAAATGGCTGCTTTCAGGACGGTCGCCGACAACAACGCATGGAAGGTTTCTTTTGACAAGTTCAGTTATCATGTTTTCTGGAATCTGCTTTAAGCCGATGTAAATAATTCCGTCGACCTTTTTCTGTTTAAAAGGACGGAGGTAATCATAGCTTTGTGAATCTGACGAAACGGGAACAATGTTTAAGAGAATATCGTTATCGTTTTTAGAACATGCTTCTTCGATGCCTGAAAGAACGCTGAAAAGATACGCTGTGCGCATTATCTGATTAAAAGGAATTGGTGTTAAAACAGCGATTGTGTTGCAGCGACCTGAGTTTAAAACTTTTCCGGCAAAGCTTGGTGTGTATCCCAGCTGGTCTATAGCATCCTGAACTTTTTTACGGGTTTCTTCTTTGACGTTTGATTCACCGTTTATTACGCGAGAGACGGTAATAAATGATACGCCTGCGAGAGTTGCAACATCTTTTTGTGTTACCATGGAATTCCTTAAGAGATAGAAGTATATAATTTCTCATCGCCGACCACTAAATTATATTACATAAATTTAAATTTGTCGTTAATTATTTTTTAAAAAAGAGAATAAATATTTTAAAAAAGTTAATAAAAATAAATTTTCTTTTCATATTTAACGCGTTAAATTACTCTTGACACGGCAAATTTTGTTGACCACAAAAAAAAATATTATTATAATCTTTAGTTACATATATATATGGAGGACATTAATGGCTAAGACCAAATATGTTTATTTTTTCGGTGACGGTGACGCAGAAGGCGATGAATCAATGCGTCTCATCCTTGGTGGTAAGGGTGCTAACCTTGCGCAGATGGCTAAAGCTCCTTTGAGCCTTCCAGTTCCATCAGGATTTACAATTTCAATCGATGTATGTCAGGAATACTACAAACTCGGACGCAAGTATCCTTCTGAACTCGCAGCAGAAGTAGCAAAGAATCTTGCAAAACTTGAAAAATCAATGGGCAAAAAGCTCGGTGACGAAAAGGACCCTCTCCTTGTTTCAGTTCGCTCTGGTGCAGCTGAATCTATGCCAGGTATGATGGATACAATCCTTAACCTCGGTCTTAATGATAAGTCAGTTATCGGTCTTGCAACAAAGACTAACAACCCACGTTTTGCATGGGATGCTTACCGCCGCTTTATTCAGATGTACGGTAACGTAGCAATGGGTGTTGACCATGACAAATTTGAAGCAATCATCGAACAGGTTAAAGAGATTCGTCACATCAAGGAAGACGTTGATCTTACAACAGACGAACTTAAGATGATCGTTGCTAAGTACAAGGAAATGTACAAGAGAGAAAAAGGTAAGGACTTCCCACAGGATCCACAGGAACAGATGTGGGGTGCTATTGGTGCTGTATTCGGTTCTTGGATGAACGAACGCGCTATCATCTACCGCAAACTCAACAACATTGACGAAAACAAAATCAAGGGTACAGCTGTTACTGTAATGGCAATGGTATTCGGTAACATGGGTGAAACATCAGGAACTGGTGTTGCATTCTCTCGTGACCCTTCTACTGGTGAAAATAAATTCATGGCAGAATACCTCATCAACGCTCAGGGTGAAGACGTTGTTGCTGGTATCCGTACTCCAATGGATATTTCTGCTCTTGAAAAACAGCAGCCAAAAATCTTTGCTGAAATTACAAAGATCCGCAATCGTCTTGAAAAACACTATCACGATATGCAGGATATGGAATTTACAGTACAGGAAGGAAAACTCTACATGCTCCAGTGCCGCAACGGTAAACGTACAGGTGCTGCCGCAGTTAAGATGGCTGTAGACATGGTAGCTGAAAAGCTTATCACAAAAGAAATGGCAATCGCTCGTGTTAAACCAGATCAGATCGATAGCCTCCTCCACCCTACATTCAACAAAGCAGAACTTGCAAAAGGTGTAAAGATCGCTTCTGGTCTTAACGCTTCTCCAGGTGCTGCATGTGGTCAGATCGTATTTACAGCAGCTGACGCAGAAAAATGGGCAAAAGACGGAAAGAAAGTTCTTCTCGTTCGTAAAGAAACATCTCCAGATGACATTGCCGGAATGGTTGCTGCAGAAGGTATCTTGACTGCAACTGGTGGTCGTACATCACACGCTGCCGTAGTAGCTCGCGGTATGAACACTCCTTGTGTTTGTGGTTGTGAAGCTATCAAAGTTGGTAACGGAACATGTACAATCGACGGTAAAGAATATAAAGAAGGTGCATTCCTTTCTATCGATGGTTCTACAGGTAATGTATATGCAGGACAGATTGCTACACAGCCTGCTACACTTTCTAAAGAACTCGAGACATTCCTCGGTTGGTGTGATGAAATCCGCAACTCTTCAGTTCGTAAGATGGGTAAATCTACAATCAAGGGATTTGGTGTACGTGCTAACGGTGACCAGCCAGTTGATGCAGAAAACGCATTCAGATTTGGTGCAGAAGGTATCGGTCTTTGCCGTACAGAACACATGTTCTTTGACCCTGCAAAACTTCCTTACTTCCAGGCTATGATCGCATCTGATTCAACAGCTATGCGTGAAAAAGCTCTTGCAAACATTCTCCCACTCCAGAAGAATGACTTTGTTGGAATCTTCAAGGCTATGAAGGGACAGCCGGTAATTATCCGCTTCCTCGATCCACCTCTCCACGAGTTTACTCCAAAAACAAGAGAAGACCGTGCTAAGGTACTTAACGTACTCAGAAATCAGGGAACAAATATCGACGACAATGCTCTTACAGCAGTATTTGAAGCACTCCATGAACAGAACCCTATGATGGGTCACCGTGGATGTCGTCTTGCTATTACATATCCAGAAATCTTCAAGATGCAGGCAGAAGCAGTTGCACTTGCAGCTATTGAATGCCAGAAAGCTGGCGTTAAAGTTCAGCCAAACATCATGATTCCTATCGTTGGTGAACCAAACGAATTGGCAACAATCCGTGCAGAATGTGAAGAAGTTATCGCTCGCGTTCAGAAAGAAAAGGGTGTTAAGACTTCTATCAACATCGGTACAATGATTGAAATCCCACGTGCTGCTGTTCTTTCTGACCAGATCGTACAGAGCGCAGACTTCTACAGCTTTGGTACAAACGACCTTACACAGATGACATTCGGTTACAGCCGTGATGACGCTGCTAAGTTCCTTGATGCTTACTACTCACGCAAGATTCTTGCTGACGATCCATTCAAGACACTCGACAAGAACGGTGTTGGTTCACTCATCAAGATGGCAGTTGAAAAAGCTCGTTCAGTAAAACCTGACTTCCACTGTGGTATTTGTGGTGAGCATGGTGGTGATCCAGAATCTATTAAGTTCTGTTATGAAGCAGGTCTTAACTACGTTTCTTGTTCTCCATTCCGTGTACCTATCGCACGTCTTGCAGCAGCTCAGGCTGTTCTTGAAGCTAAAGAAGCAGCAAAAGCACCTGCAAAGAAACCAGCAGCTAAAAAGCCTGCAGCAAAAAAAGCTCCAGCTAAGAAAGCCGCTGCAAAGAAACCTGTTGCAAAAAAAGCTCCTGCTAAAAAAGCAGCAGCAAAGAAAGCTCCAGCAAAAAAGGCAACTGCAAAAAAAGCAGTAGCAAAGAAAGCTCCAGCAAAAAAAGCAACAGCTAAAAAAGCAAAGAAATAATTTTGTTTGCTAAATAAATAAAAAGGTCAGCCGGTTTCGACTGGCCTTTTTTTTAACTTTTAATAATTGAATAGGAAAAATAGATGAAAACTGTATCAATCAAATCAGAGCTTGAAAACAATGCCTACCCTGGCCGTGGAATTATCATTGGAAAATCAGAAGACGGAAAAAGTGCCGTTGCTGCTTACTGGACAATGGGACGCAGTGCCGGAAGCCGTAACCGTGTTTTTGTAGAAGACGGCGAAGGAATCCGTACACAGGCATTTGACCCAAGTTTAATCGCAGGAGATCCAAGTCTTATTATTTATGCGGCTGTCAGAGTTTTGGACAAAAAGACAATCGTAACAAACGGTGATCAGACAGACACAATTTATGACGGTCTTAAATCTGGTTTGACTTTTGAACAGTCTTTAAGAAGCCGCAAATACGAGCACGATGCTCCAAATTATACACCACGTATTTCGTCTGTAATGAATTTTGAAAACGGATACGATTATGCTCTCTCGATTTTAAAAAGCGATAACGGAAATCCTGATAATACTCTCCGCTTTACTTACACTTACGATGCACCGGTTGCAGGAAAAGGTCATTACATTCATACTTACATGGGCGACGGAAATCCACTTCCTAGTTATGAAGGTGAGCCAACTCCTGTTGAACTTAAAGGTAACATCGATGAGTTTACAGATTTAATCTGGAACAGCTTGAACGAAGATAATAAGGTTTCGCTTTTTGTCCGTTACATTGATATTGCAACCGGAAAGTACGAAACAAGAATTGTAAATAAGAATAAATAATTTGCGGCCTGCGCGGAACACGAGCGCTGCCGAACAGATGCGCCCGCACGTTACAGTTGCGGGCTTTTTTATGTTATAATAATATGATGAAAATGAAAAAAGTAATTGCGACAATTTTAGTTTGTTCTCTTGTGGTTTCATGTGCGTTTAGTCGCAGGACTAAAGCTGCAAAAAAAGGCTCGGCTTCCAGTGCTTCTGGTACTGAAAAGAATGAAAAAAAATCAGAAAGTTCCTGGGCAGAGACTGATGCAACTGTTACCGACGAGCTTGCAATCTGGCGCAAAGCGTATCCTGACGTAAAGTTTGAACTAAAAACTGATGATGATAAACAATGGATTATTAGCGTTACAAGTTACGGTAAAACTCAGGAATATTATTGGGCTGATGGCCTTTATCTTTATAAAAGCGATCTTGAATCAAAGGATAAATATTGGCGTGTAATTACGCGATATCAGAATAAAATTTTAGACCCAGCAACATTCACTCCGGAAATGACCGAAAAAATCCGCAAGTTTGGTTCAAGCGAAAATCGTAAAAACGGTAAGGTTTCTTCTAAGGCAATATTCAATGCAATTTACGATGCTACGACCCGACGTACAACAGAGCAGCATATCAAGCAGTTGAAATTTTTGGGCTACTATCCAAATGTTCACGAATACCTTCACCCAAAATTGCGCCGCATCGAAAAACGGATTTACGCTTTAAGCGAAAAGAATCCGGAGGTAAAAAAATTCCTGGCAGAGCTTGGTAGTGTTGAAGCATACAACTGGCGCGAGATTCGCGATTCAAATACGCGCTCTTTTCATAGTTACGGAATTGCAATTGATATTCTTCCGAAGGGCTGGGGAAAAAAGATTGTCTACTGGGGCTTTGAAAAGAACAACGGCAACAAGGACTGGATGCTGATTCCGGTAAAGAAGAGATGGATGCCGCCAAAAGAGGTAATCGATATTTTTGAGGATGAGGGCTTTATCTGGGGCGGTTACTGGG
>JAILNY010000142.1 GCA_024691105.1 Treponema sp.
GGTCGTGCACGCCGCTGCGGTTACCTCGACCTTGTAGCTTTGCGCTATGCTTGTCGCGTTAACTCACTTGATGGTCTTGTTTTGACTCACCTTGATATCTACGATGCAATGGATCAGATTGAAGCATGTGTTGCTTACGAAATCAACGGTAAAAAAGTGACAGACTTCCCTGCAAACGTAAAAGAACTTGAAAGCGCAAAGCCGGTTCTTGAAAAGTTTACAGGATGGAAGACAGAGCTTAAGAACTGCCGTTCTTACGAAGAACTTCCTGAAAACGCAAAGGCTTACATCAAATACATCGAAGACTTCTGTGAAACACCTGTAACTATCGTATCTGTCGGTTACGAAAGAAACGATACTTTCATCAGAAAGAATCCTTGGAAGAAATAATTTCTGACACATATATTTTGTAAATAAAAGGACGCGGGTTTTACTCCAATATGAAGTGACCCGCGTTTTTTTTGTGCGTAGAGGACCGGATGATTTTTTTGTTAAAGGTGTTGTATAATTTATAGAAGTTAGGAAGTATAAATTATGAAAAAGTTGTTATTTATAATTTTTAGTATATGTTGTATTTTTTCATGTAGTGGAAAGAAGAATATAAAATACGAAACTCAATTTTCCACAATAAAACAATTTGTTCAAGAGAAAAATACTGAAGAATTAAAAAAGATTTTTTCAATAAAAATTAATTTAACAAATGCACAGCAGGACGAACTTGTAAGATATTCAATAAATAGTAAATATGAAAATGCAATATTACTATTAATTAAAAATGGAATGAGTGCAGATTATAAAATTGATGGAAAAACAATTTTGTATTATTCTGTCAAAAATTCGCAATATTATTTTGCAACACAATTAATCGATAATGGAGCTAATCCTTTTGAAAAATCAGAATATGGTTCTGAAATAATTGTTTTATCAATGAATTCAAATTATAAACTTTTACAGAAGAAGATAATTGATAAAATGAATACAAATCTTGCAGATGTTTCTACAATTGATTTTTCACAAAGTGTATATAACTTATCACCAGAACTTTTTAAATATCTAGTTAATACGGTAACAAATGATTTTAAAAATAGTGATATATTCACTTTAACAATACGCGAATTATTGCGAAGAGAGGAAATAGAAACAGTACTTCAAATACTTAATAACGAAAAAGCATTTGAGTGCTTGTTAAATTCAAAATTTACTCCTTATATAGTTTCTGAAAATTTTATTTTCCAAACAGAAATAAAAAAGATAATAAATCGACTGATAGAAAATAAACTTAATTTTTCATCAAGTGAGCCATATATTCAAAGTGCAATCGATAATGAGCATTATGATTCAATTAAATGGCTGGTTGAAAATGGTGCAAATTGGAAAGATGAGCTAATCTATTTTGCCAGTAACGATAATGTCTTAAACTATTTGTATTATAAACAAAAATTTGCAAAAGATGAAAAAAAAAGGAACATACTTGCTGAATATGTTAAATATTTTGAATCGAAATAACTTTTAGGGAAGTAAAAAACTATGAAAAAGAAATCTTTATATTTTGTGTTGGCTCTGGTTCTCTGTTTTTGTTTACAGGGATGTTTTTTTGATGGATTTGATGACAGTGCATATGGTGTCTATTTTTTAATTCTGCCTTTTTTCTTTCTTGTTGGATCTGTCATATTTGGTATAAGTTTGATATTTGTAAAAAAGAAAAAGAGCAGAATTGCTTCGGCTTTAATATGTTATTCACCGTGTATAATTATTTATATATTATCTGAGATACATTATTTTCCTGGATATATTGAATCATTAAAAAGAGAGCGTGTGTATCAGCAGGTTAAGAATAACCCTATATACGAATATAATATTTTTCCAAATATTGAAGATAACGAAATAATATTACTTTCAAAAAAGAACCGGTATCCAAAAGATAATGTTTTGGTTTTAAAACAAAATTCAGAGACGGGTGAATGGGAAGATAATTACAGCATAGAAATCAATGATCCGCTTTTACCAAACAACTGGCATTTAATATATCCTCAGGCTGGAAACAGCAAATATTTTGTTGCAGGTTTTGAAGATGCAAATCGTAAAGTTAATCATAGATATTTTTTGGCCTTGTTTGTAAAGAATGAAAAATGGCAGCTTGTTGATGTAATTGAAAAACCTATGAACACAGCAACTTTTTCTCTTATTATATCAGAGGATACACTTGTAGCGACAACTACATTGTTTAATATTAAGAGTGAAGTTTCTGTATATAAACTGTCAGAAGATGGAATAAATTTAGTTCAAAAAATTCTTGTTGCAGACAAAAGCAGAAATAACTGGACTTATTCAACTTGTTCATATTTTTATAACGACCAACTTGTTATTGCAGATAAGGATTTTATCAGTAATAACGGCAAAATCTGGAGTGACGATTTTAATGGCTGCGGAAAATTAACTTTTTATTCTTTGAAGGACGGAAGTTATCAGGAAACGCAGACAATTACTTATGAAGAAATATCTTGCGGTACAAAAGACAAATCTTACGTTCGCGGGCTTGGCCACAAAGTTGAACCTGCCGGTGATGATTATCTGATTGTAAGTGATACATCTGGACAAAAGTTTGCTCTTAAGAAAATAAACAGCAAATGGGAATACAACGAAAAATATTTAGTCGAAGCAGAGATTGCAAATCAATATAATTTTGGTTCAGAAAAATTTAATGTAGAAAAAGAGCTGCAGGGTTATTTCGAAAAAAAATCAGCTGTAAAAAAATAGCCGTGCGAAAGCGCGTATGACAAATCAACGAGCCGTGCGGATTGCGTGCGATGCAGAGCGGGTGAAAAAAATCCACGCGTTTTGTGCGCGTGGATCATGAATATGTACGGATTTTTGAAAAGCGCGGGATTTACTTTCCGGCCTTAAAATCCATGATGGCGTCGATGCTCGAAATGCAGGCGGCGCGAAGGCCACATTTTTCTAAGGTGTCTACGCCGCGGATTGTTGTACCGTTTGGTGAACAGACTGCATCTTTAAGAACGCCAGGGTGGTCTCCTGTTACCTGCTGAAGTTTTGCGCTTCCCAGCATGGTCTGGGCAACCAGACGGTAGGCTGTCGGGCGTGCAATTCCGTATTTAACTGCGGCGTCGGCATAGGCTTCCATAACCAGGTCCATGAATGCAGGCCCGCAGCCGCTGATCGCGCCGCCGATTCCCATGAGGGATGTTGGTAATTCTTCGACGATGCCGAGGGCTTCAAAGAGTGAGTGGGCTTGCTTTAGCTCGTCCGCGCTGAGAGATGTTTCTTTTTCAAAAAGGATAACGCCTTGTCCAACGAGGGCCGGAGTATTTGGCATAATGCACTGAACGCGGACGTTATCTCCAAGGATTTCATGGAATGTTGAATGAACCCAGCCGGCTGCAACGGAGATAAGTGCTTTTCCTTTGAGGGCTTTTTGAACATCACTATCGGATTGACCGA
>JAILNY010000174.1 GCA_024691105.1 Treponema sp.
ATGCCCCTATATTACAGTTTATTTGCAGAAACTTTCAAGAACTTTTTTGTAAATCTTTAAGCCTGCATCGATTTCGTCATACGAAATTGTAAGCGGCGGAAGGAATCTTACAACATCAGTTCCTGCAGTTGTCGTACACAAACCTTCTTCAAGACATTTTACTTCGATATCAAATGGTTTAACGCTTGTATCAATCTGGGTACCGATCATAAGACCTTTTCCCCTTACCTCTTTGACAATCGGCAAGTCCCATGTCTTAATTACGTTTCTTATGTATTCACCCTTCTGAACTACATCATAAAGGAAGTCCTTGTTGTCAACTGTATCAAGAACAACCTGAGCTGCAGCACATGCAAGAGGATTTCCTGCAAAGGTTGACTGATGATCACCTGCAACAAATACATCCTTAGCCTTACCTCTGAACAAACATGCGCCCATAGGAATACCGCCGGCAATACCTTTTGCAAGAGTTACAACCTCCGGCTCAATTTCAAGATCATCGCTTGCAAGGAAAGTTCCGGTTCTTCCAACACCTGTCTGAACCTCATCACACATGACGATAGCACCGGCATCACGTGCAGCCTTTGCCGCAGCCTGAGCCCATTCTTTATCGATAAGGTTTACGCCGCCTTCGCCCTGAATGCATTCCATGAACAATGCAGCTGTTGTATCATCAAAGGCATTTTTGAGAGAATCAAAATCATTAGCCTTGATTGTCTTAAAGCCGTCAGGATATGGCGCAAAAGAGTCCGGGTGAAATCTATCCTGGCCTGTTGCTGTAAGTGTCGCAAGAGTTCTTCCGTGGAAAGAAGATTCAAGAGTTACGATTGTCTTTCTTTTTGAACCGCCGTTAAGCTGGCCGTATTTTCTTGCAAGCTTGATTGCAGCTTCGTTTGCTTCGGCACCAGAGTTTCCAAAATAAACTCTGTCAAATCCTAGGGATTCAAGCAGGTCAAGTGAGTATCCGATTCCCACATCGCTGAAGTAATAGTTAGAAATGTGAATCTGTTTTTTTGCCTGTTTTGAAATTGCTTTTACCAGAGGTTTGTAATTGTGGCCAAGGCAGTTAACGCCGATTCCGGCAATAAAGTCGATATACTTTTTACCGTCAGCGTCAAACATTGTTGCGCCCTTTGCCTTTACAAAACTTATATCAAAACTTCCGTAATTATTTACGACTATCTTTTCCATAAAAATCTCCTTAAGACACGAAAACGTGCGCTAATAAATCTAATTAGTAAATCATTGTTCCAATACCGCGGTCGCTGAACATCTCGATCAAGAGCGAATGCGGAACGCGGCCGTCGATAATATGTGTTCGCGGAACTCCGCCGGAAAGCGCTGTCTCGCAGCAGTCAATCTTTGGAATCATTCCGCCTGCAATAATTCCGGTTGCTTTAAGAGAACCGATTGCAGTACGCTCAATCCGCTTAATCAGTGTTGACGGATCATTGATGTCACGCAGGATTCCAGGAACGTTTGTAAGCTGAACAAATTTTTCTGCCTTTAAGCTAACTGCAATTTTTGCAGCCGCAGTGTCAGCATTAATATTGTAGCGCGCTTCGTCTCCCTGTTCACCAAGGGCAACTGTAGAAACTACAGGAATAAAATCCTGCGCCAAAAGTGTTTCAAGAATCTTAGGATTTACTTCAGTTACTTCACCTACAAAGCCAAGATCCTTTTCTGTTTTCTTTGCTCGTAAAAGACCAGAGTCAACACCAGAAAGGCCGATAGCCTTTCCGCCTTTCTGCAAAAGAATGCCGACAATATCCTTGTTCAATTTTCCGGTAAGAACCATCTGAACAATTTCCATTGTCTCAGCATCTGTATAACGAAGTCCGTCAACAAACTTAGATTCTTTTCCGACACGCTCAAGCATGTGATTAATTTCAGGACCACCGCCGTGAACAAGCACGACTTTAATTCCGATTGTATTAAGAAGAACGATGTCTTCCATAACAGCCTGTTTTAATTCTTCATTAAGCATTGCGTTTCCGCCGTATTTTACAACGACAACCTTTCCAACCCACTGCTTAAAATATGGAAGAGTCTGAACTAAAACTTCAGACCATTGTTCTGTTGTTAAGCTGGTTACATTTTCTGCCATTATATTCCGCCTTAATGCACTTTTGTTGTGCAGTTTTAAGATCTGTAATCTCCGTTAATTTTAACGTAATCATAGGTTAAATCACAACCCCACGCCTGACCTTGGGCTTTACCGTCTTCAAGCGTAACAAAAATTTCAATTGCTTCAGAAGACAAAATCTTTTCAGCTTTATCTTCGTCAAACGAAAGACCAACTCCGTTGTGAACAACTTCGATTGAATCATCTGATTCAATTTTAATCGCGCCGTTTGAAGGAACTTCAAAATATCGCTTTCCGTCATCCTTACTTGAAAAATATACACAAGTTTTATCAGGATTAAATTCAAAACCAGAATAACCCATTGCACACAAAATTCTTCCGCAGTTTGCATCACGTCCAAACATTGCAGCCTTTACAAGATTTGAACGAATGATTTCTTTAGCAAGACCGCGTGCAATCTCAACTGACTTTGCACCTTTTACAGTACATTCAACTAAGCGGCTTGCACCCTCACCGTCTGCAGCAATTTTCATTGCCATAACTTTATTCAAGGCGTTAAGTGCATTAAGGAAAATCTCGTAATCTTTTCCGGCATTTTTAATTTCTTTATTGCCTGCAAGACCGTTTGCCAGAATTGTAAGAGTGTCATTTGTACTTGTATCGCCGTCAACAGAAACACAGTTGTAAGTTCCAAGAATTGATTCATGCAAAGCCTTATCAAGCATCTTAGAAGAAATTGCACAGTCAGTAGTAATAAAGCCAAGCATTGTTCCCATGTTGATATGAATCATTCCAGAACCTTTACACATAGTTCCGATTGTTACAGTTTTTCCGTCAAGCTCAAACTGAATGGCACACTCTTTGTTCTGAGTGTCGGTTGTCATAATTCCGATACTTGCATCTTTGTGCCCTTCTTTAGAAAGAGCATTTTTTAAGTTAGAAATATTTGCTTCGATTTTTTCAACAGGAACCTGCTGTCCGATAATGCCGGTTGAACAAACGATTACATCATCACAAGAAATTCCAAGTTCGTTTGCTGTGCAGTCAGCCATGCGTTTTGCAACCTGAGCGCCCTGTTCTCCTGTACAAGCATTTGCATATCCAACGTTAACAATTGCCGCCTGTGCTTTTCCGTTTGCGATAATTTTTTTTGTATATTTTACGCTTTCGGCTTTTACGCGGTTAGAAGTAAAAACGCCTGCAGCGTTACAAAGTTTTTCTGAATATACCAGGGCCGTATCATTTTTTGTGCGGCCGGCTTTAATTCCACAATGATATCCGCTTGCTGTAAAACCTTTTGGAGCTGTAACTCCGCCATCGATAAAAGTAAATTTTGCTTCCATAATTTTGCCTCCGCAATTTGCATTTCTGAGTTGAATTTATTTACGCCCGAATATGCATGCAAAAATCTATAAATATGCAATAAATATACATATTTTTGCATATTTATGCAAGTAAAAAAACAGAGGAAATAACTTGTAGTTGAATTATTTAAGCCTGTTCAGGCACCTTTTCTGAAAGAAGTTATATAACTTTTAATACACATCAATTTGTATTTGTATGAATTGAGTATAATCGTTTATATAATTCTAAGAAAATATGCCAAAATTATAAAAATTACAAAGAAAATAAAAATCAAAAGATCTATAACTAAAAGCCAGTTTAAATCTCTCCATGACTTTCTTCCTAAATATAACTCCTTAAAAAATGATAAAATTGGCAATATTAACCATACGCCTAAAAAAAACACTTCATCTTTCCAATCTCGCGGCCTAAAATTCATTTTCTTCTTCCTAATTAATCTTTAATTTTATAATCTTCCAATTTAACAAAAGATTCAAATTTATATTTTCCTAAGATTTTATTTGTTGAGTGTCGAATTCTTTCTGCCCATTCATCTTCTGTAATTCCTTTTGCCTTTAAACGCTCCATATTGTCATAGTAATATATAGCACCTGCAGCAAGGATTGTTCCCAATTGAAGTGCAGCACTGTCGGATACACAACCTCTAAAAGGATCCTTTGTTAGATTATTCATAAAGAATTCAATTTTTTTATCGTTTTTAAAATCATGAGTTGCGGTGAAAACTCCTAAAATACTTAACGAAGTTGAAACGATACTAAATTTCCAATTTTTGGCATATTTTGAGAAAGATAATAAATCTACAGTATTTGAACGACTGATAATTGAAGAATTCGTATCACTATCAAACAATATTGTAGAACTAGCAGATGAATCAGCATTGTGGAATACTGATTCCAAATTTAATAAATACCCACCAAAAGGAATGAAATTGGTCAAACATTTTGTTCCAAGATGAGCTTTACTTCCATTTTGATAGTATGAACCGATCCCATACTTACCATTATTTTTCAATTTAAATATTACAAACCTTCCATCCGGGTCTGTATACTTGATTGGATTATTTGCGGCGTATGCAAATAAATTGCTATTGATGTTAATAACCCTTGAATTTCAGCCCAATTCACTCAACTTTTCAAAAAAATTCTCAGCTCAAGCTCTGTTTCAGCGGTACCTCCGTAAAAAATCACTCCGATTTTATCCCAAATCCAGTCAATATTATCAGATTTTTGCCAATTTTTCACCTGTTTTAACGTCAAATTCGCACTATTCACATCAATTTGTATTTGTGTGAACTAAAAATCATGAATTAATTTTTCTAATTTTTCAATTTCGACTTGATTCAATTTCTTGATTTTCTTGTCTCCATCAACAGCTCCAGAAAGCAATCGAATCCGGTAATTTAATATATATTTTATTGAAACAAAGTCGTCATTAAATTGTATCTTTTCGTCGGAATTAATTAGATTTAATAACTGTTCTAAACCTTCTGGTTCTCCATCAAGAAAATTATCAGCAAAATATTCAGATTTGTTATTAATAATCAGAGGATAGTCAAAAAAATGAAAATTACATTTTTCTAGATATGAAAAATTTGTTAATACGTAATAGAGTAAATCATCGTTCAAAAGTAATACATTTACATTTTTATTGAGGAAATCTGATAATAAATCACACGAAACTTTAGAATTCAAAAGAACTGAAAAATACTCTTTACATAATTCTTTTAAGTCTTTATTAAAATTTACATTATCAATAATGATTTTAACATAATCATTTTTTTTATCTCGAAGAACAAATCTTAATATTTCAAGCATTTTGCTGGTGTAAGAATTATCATCCTTTTTACTCATCTCAGAAATTACTGCATTAAAAGAATTTCTCTTATCATACTGAATTGCATATTCAGCAATATTTAAATGCTTTGAATTATCTTTTAAATCAAGATTAATATTATATTTTATCAGTTCATAAAAATCTTCATCAGTTCCATATTCAATAAAATAAAAAGAAAGTGGTTTGTCATTAATATAAATATCAGGAGACATTCCTTTATTTATCAATAAAATTGGAATTTTTAGATTTTTATTCTCTATACTAATTCTACACAAATCTTCAAATTCTTGCTTTGTAAACAAATTACTCTTTTGAAGCTCTTTTTCCACCTTTGTTATGTTGTCATGCTCTATCAGAGAGTATATCTTTGATATTCTTGATGATTTATTGCATCCCATATATAAAAAAATACTTAAAATTATCACAAAAAATCCTATATGCTTAGTCTTCATTTTTATTCACCCGTATAATCAAAATTTTGTCTATACCGTTGTTATTAACAGTTTTTCTGAATTTTTCTGCAGCATTATTACTTCTTAAATATGGGTCATGATACAAATACCCAAGATCGTCATCTATACCAGTCAAATTGAAATAATGACCATTAGAATGAGCAATTATGTAACCATTATCTGATTCTGAAGAATTTAATGCTTCTATTGCTTTAGCGATATTTTCTGATCCAGTAATAACTTCTATACTAACAGAACAAGTTGAGACATCTTCAATCAGTTGCTTAACATTGTTGACAGTCATATTTGCATCAGACTCATTTTTTGACGGATTGTCATCATAAGTAAAATATTTATCAGAATTTGCCATTTCTGCAATTGAGGTTGCTGGAATTACTATATTTTTAGGCATTCCAATCGCACCTTTTTCGCAAAATCTCCGTTTGATATCATTTGCAACATTCATTGTTGAGGTAAATAAACATCCATAATCACCTATTAAATTTTGCTTAATAACTTCTTTAGTTTCAGGATTGTAGATACCAGAAGGAGTTTTCCCCATATGAACTATTGAATTAGGTCTTAAATTCTGAAAAGCTAAATAATGTGGATGTATAATTTCCCTTCCATCCGGGTCTGTATACTTGATTGGATTATTGGCCGCGTAGTGATAACAATTGCTATTGATGTTAATAACCCTTGAATTTCAGCCCAATTCACTCAACTTTTCAAAAAATCCTCAGCTTTAGTCCTGGTTCAGCGGTACCTCCGTAAAAATTTACTCCGATTTTATCCCAAATCTGGTTAATATTACCAGATTTTTGCCAATTTTTCACCTGTTTTAACATCAAATTTGCTCTAATCACATCAATTTGTATTTGTGGGAATATCCATTTCTACATTATAACAGTACATATTATTTTCAAAGATATCCGTTGGCAAAATTAAAGTACTCTGATGACTTGTAGAAGTTTGTTTTAAAATTTCATCTTGGATAATATAGAAATTTATTCTTTGAGAATTTTTCGTAACATAGTTCTTAATTTTACAGCCTTTCATATCTAAGAAATATTCAAATTTTCGCTTCCATTCATTTTCTTTATAACAAGTTACTTCCGTTTCATTTTGATTTTCTCTCTCATATTGGACTATCATCCAAGATTTAGTATTCATATCATATTTTTTTATCAGTTGTATTGAACCTTTCAATCT
>JAILNY010000159.1 GCA_024691105.1 Treponema sp.
CGCCTTTGCAAATACAATTGAATGTGTCGGCGACGGCGTTGACTATCTTGATGCAACATATCTTTCTATGGGACGCGGTGCCGGAAACTGTGCAATGGAACTTCTTCTCGGCTTCCTCAAAAATCCAAAGTACCAGATTTACCCTGCTTTGCAGTTCCTCCAGAATCACATGATTCCACTCAAAGAATCTGGAACTGTATGGGGCTACGATTTACAGTACCTGATGACAGGACTTTTAAATCAGCACCCACGTACAGCAATTGCGTTTACAAAAGAAAAGAGACAGGATTTTACAGATTTCTACAAAGAGATTACTTCTCAGGAATAATTCTTACCGGCGGATCTCGAGGCGCGGAATCTCGCGCTTAAAAATCTTTGCCATAAATTTGTGGCCGTCTAAATTAGGATGAACTCCATCCTTGCACATTAAGGCTCTCGTATCGGGAGCCTTAATAAATTCTGCACGTAAATCTATAAGTTGAATTTTATTAGACTCGGCATACTCTTTAATGTAATCAGAATATTTTTGCTGATTGCGGCCAAGCCGTTCAATGTCACCGCCGATAAAATCAAGAATCTTTTTTCTATCAAGACCAATGCAGATGTAGTCAAACCACCAGTCAGTTACAAGCGGAGTCGATGTTACTAAAACAGGAGTAATTCCAGCGTCGCGTGCACTTAAGACAACTTCGTTGACAATGCGCTTAAAATCTTCAAACGGAACTTTAGGCTTTATCTCGCCATTAATCGGCGCCCCACCGACAGAAACTTCACCGCCTGCCACACCTGCTGACAAATCCCCTCCCGCGCCGGCAACCTGCGTCCACTCATAATCAGAGTCATTGGTTGCTGACTCAATAAGACATATATCTGCCGTAAGATTTTTTGCAAGATTTTTTTTCTGCGTCTGCTGAATTTTTGTTATCGGCGCACCGTAAATACTTTTATTTAAAAGCTCAATTCCAAGTTCATCGCACGCAAGCTTTAGTGCATTTTCTTCTGCCGGACGAATCTCCTTTAAATCCTCTGACGAAACGATTCCTTTTAAGATTGAATCTCCCCAGACAATAATCGATTTTGCGCTTGCCATACTTTTCCTCTTGGGTTTTTATACTATGACGCCTTTTGTACTTGGAACTTCGCCGTTTCTGCGAGGGTCAATCTCTACTGCCTGGCGGACAGCGCGGGCAGCAGCTTTAAAAAGGCCTTCCATCTTATGATGATCACTGCGGCCGCGGAGTACATCAAGGTGTAAATTACACTTTGCATTTGCCGCAAACCCCTGCCAGAAATCTTCAAAGCAATCAGTCTGAAAGCTCGACTCTTTTCCGTCCTGACCAATAGATACAAGCGGCACTCCAGTCAACTGAGGCTCACACACTAAAAATCCGCGGCCGCCAAAATCGACTGCGGCACGGCAAAGACTTTCGTCCATTGGATACAAAAAGAATCCACTTCTGTAAATGCCCGCGCAGTTTCCGAGTGCTTTTTCAAAACACTGACCAAGGACAATTCCTGTGTCCTCAATCAAGTGATGCTGGTCTACTTCAAGGTCACCCTTAAGGGTGCCGGTCAAATCAAACATTCCGTGCTTGCAAAATGCCTGAAGCATATGATTAAAAAAACCGATTGGATTTTTTACATCGCACTTTCCGCTTCCGTCAAGATTAAGCGTAAGAGTTATCTGAGTTTCTTTTGTGTTTCGTTCAATTGTAGCTGTTCGCATTTTGCACTCCGTTCAATTTAATCAAATGCCGTTCAATCGCGAGGGTTGTTCAAACAAAGTCAAACCACACTCGCGCGAACATTGAAAAGTTAGCACATTACCTTTCGTAATTCGTATTCAAGAATATCTGTTGCGCCAAGGCTCTTAAGCTGTGGTAGTAATGTCGGAACTTCACTCTTCTTTACTGCAATCTTTACAGCATATCCAGAATCACCAAAAAGCGGGCTGACTGTAGGACTCTTCATCGAAGGGATTCCTTTTATTAGTCCATCAAATTTATCCTTTGCAACATTCATTTCAAGCATAACACGAGAGCGAGCACTTAAAACTGCTTCAAACAGCATTTTAAGTTCCATAATCTTCTGCTTTTTTTCCGGATCTTTGAGTGCTTCTTTTGAAGCATACATTCTTGTAGAAGATTCCATCAAAGTATCTACAATCTTTAAGCGGTTTGCTTTAAGTGAAGAACCTGTCGAAGTATTATCGATAAGAATCTGAGCAAGAGCTTCTTCGTTATCCTGAACAAAGCCTTCGCTTGTTCCCCAGGTTCTAAAAATTGTACCGTCAATTTTTTTATCTTCTACCCACTTGCGGCTCAATGCCTGATATTCAGTTGCAATTGTAACAGGCGCTTTAAGCAAAGTGTCAAAGTCCTTTGTCTCAGGAATTGCTGCAACAATGCGTACCGGATCAAAACCAAGGTCCATAATTTCTTCTACCTTATCCTGAACGCCGTTTTCGTAAACCCAGTCCTTGCCCGAAAAACCAACATCAGCTTTATTCTGTGCAAGCAAAAGACTTGTAATCTGTGGCTTTACAACCTGAAAAGCAAGGTCTTTCTGATTTGTCGTAGGAAAGTAAGTTCTGTCCGGAAGATAAATTGAAATACCGACATCGTTCAACAATGCATAAACCGATTCGTAAATTCTTCCCTTAGCTAAAAGTACTTTTAATTTTTCCATTTTAGGTTCCTTAATTATAAATTCTATTTAAATTGTCGGCAGAAAACCGTTTATCTATGATTTTGATTTTATAGTAGAATAGATTGAATTTCAATGTTTTCTACAATAAAATTGTTTTAACTCGAAGACCAGAAAACGAGGTTTATTATCAGAATGAAAAAAAGAGCAACGACACCGACAGGAATTATTCTCATACTCATATCCGCTTTATTAACAAGCATCGGGCAGTTTTTGTGGAAAACCGCTGCTCTCTCAGACGGCTATATGAAAATAATTTTTTCACTTGCGGGTTTTGCACTCTTTTTTGGAACCGGATTTTTAATGGTATTAAGTTACAGGTTTGGAGAAGTTTCTGTACTGCAGCCGATTTTAAGTATAGGCTTTGTTTTTTCGCTTGTATTAGGAAAAGTCTTTTTTCACGAAGTTCAAACTCCGTTTAAATATGCAGGCGTTGCTTTGATTCTTGCGGGCGTATTTTTCTTAGCACATTCGCGCTCTGAGATGGAATCTGACGCAGACCTGGTTTCTGCAATCGATGCCAAAGTCGATCCTCAAGATTTGACGGAGGAAAAAGAAAAGTGAAATACCTTATTCTTTTGATTTCGATTTTAATTATGACAGCGTGCAATGCATTCGGTTCACTGCTTTTTAAAAGCACAATGTCACGTGTAAAAGTTTTCAGTATCAAACAGACTTTAAAAACCCGCACACTCTACTTTGGAATTTTATGCTATTTAGCAGGTTCCATGATAAATATTTTTCTTATGCATTACTGGGATTACTCTACAGTCTATCCGATGACTTCGTGTTCATGTGTATGGCTTTTACTTTTTTCTAACTGGTTCATTGGAGAAAAAATTACCGGCCATAAAATCATTGGCCTCAGTCTTATTATCGCCGGAACCTTTTTAATTTGTCTATAAAAAAAAGGCCTGCAGAAATTTGCAGGCCAGGCAAGAAGTGTTAATTTTTAAATACGCCTATTTTAAATGCTTTTAATGTGTCGTTCCATTCTCCATTATTTGCAAATTGAATTGCATGAGAACCATTAGAATCACATACCTTTAAATAAACAATATACTCTCCTCCCGAAAGTGTATCGCATGGGACAAAAAAGCTTAAGCTTTTCTGTCCAGTAAATTTTGGAAGATTTACTTCTACAGGCTTGTCATTAGAAGATGGTTTTCGTCCATCAGGAATTAAATAAACTTTTAAATCCTTTGCCCGGTGAAAAGGAAGATTTGCAAAACCATTATTTTTTATTTTAAGATTTACACCAAATGATGTTTTGTCCGAATAATAATCAAACACAGATTCTGTAACTAAATATCTGTAACCCATGTGCTTAAGAATAATCTGAAAAAGCTTTTCTTCTTTTTGGGTTATCGGATTTGTGCATTTATTTTTTCCACTGATTTTATAAGTCTTTTCATCAGAAGTCCAGGAATGGCTTGCATTATCCGAATCAGCCCATGCAAGTACATGATTGTTCCAGCCGATATTTAAAAATGAAAGATGAATATCTGGCATTTCGTTTACAGCTGCCTGTAAAGTTCCTTCACGCCAGTAAGCATAGTCATCTGAATCTTTTGTATTGCTATCCCAGCAAAGTTCTCCACCATATGGAATTTTTTCTGTGTACTCATTTTTTATTTCAGTGCGGTCCTTAAAAGTTCCTAAATCACTTTTTGATCCAAGATATCCATCATTGTACAAACCGATTCGTTTATCTGCACTATGTGTCTTAATATAATTGTCAATAAAACGTGGACGTCTTACTAAAAATGGAACATTAATCCCATTAGCATTAAAAGAGTTTAAGAATTTTTCCATAACAAGAACAACATATTTATCACCATCATTTTTCTGCTCTGCAAAGTATGTTGAATGAATTTCTCCATATGGTCCAAGCATTCCCATTTCTACTGCAGTAATTGCATCTGTGTGGTTTGCCAAAACTTTACAGATTACTTCGATATGCTGAAGAATTGTATTAAAATCTTTTGGTTCAACATCGTAATATTTATCCGTTCCTGGAATTTTCTTTCCATCATTTTTTGGATCATACGAAAATCTTATTATTGCAGTTTTATTTTCTTTGTAAATATTATCAAGTAATTCATCTACGCCCTTAAGATCCGCTACTGTCATAGTAAGATCTTTTCCAAGCTTTTCGTCATTTCTAGAAACCGCTACATGCCAATCCTTTCCTTTGGCCTTGCCATCAGCAAGCTCTGAATCAGTCATTTCAATTTCGTTTATATTTCCAGAAAAGGAACTGATATCTACTATCACATGAATCAAATCAAATTTATAATCATTAGAATCTGCATTAGTCGGATATTTTCCATCAGGAAGAAATTTAGTCTTATTCCATGACGATGATGATAATTCACAAGATGCGCTCTGGCCCTGAGCTGATTTTTTAATAATTGGTTTAACACAACTATAAAAACCCATATCAGGATTGTAAATTGCCATGTTGCTGTCGCTGTAATTTATAATCTGCTTTTCAGATTTAACAAGCGAAGATGTATTACCTTTAAAAGAAAAATTATTTTTATCAAGTGAAGAAATATTTAAAAAGGAATCACAACTATAAAGCAACAAAGAAACAATCGAAGTAAATACTATTTTTTTGAATTTTGTAATTTTCATTTTTTTCTCCCTTAAAAGTTTAAGGAAATGCTATAAAAAACTTTAAATCAAGTCAAAGACTTTTTTTTTCGTACTTCTAAAAACTCCATTTTTAAATCTGCTTAATAAATACAACAATGATTGTATTTATTTAAACAAAGAAATAAAATGCTCTACATGAAGTATTCTCTTGCAATTTTTGATTTGGATGGAACTCTTTTAAGCACGCTCGAAGACATCGCCGATTCGTGCAATAAGATTCTTTTACGCAATAATTTTCCGACACGAACATACGAAGAAATCAAATCTTTTGTCGGAAACGGAATTCCAAAATTAATCGAGCGTGCATTGCCAGAAAACACAGACAGTACAACTCGCAAAAAAATCACCCAGGAATTTATTGAATACTATCGCTCGCATTCTGCAATAAAAACCGCGCCCTATCCCGGCATAAAAGATTTTTTAACTGAACTAAAAAAAACTGGAATAAAAATTGCAGTAAACTCAAACAAGCACGAAGGCGCTTCAATTGATTTATGCAATAAATTTTTTCCAGATCTTATAGATGCAGTCGCTGGCGGAAAGCCTGATGTACCACACAAACCAGATCCGTCTGGAGTTAATAAAATTCTTTCAACCCTCGCCATACCGCGCGATAAGGCAGTCTATATCGGAGATTCAGATGTGGACGTTCAAACCGGAGCCAATGCCGGCATTGCAGAAATTGCCGTTACCTGGGGCTTTCGCAGTGAAGAATTCTTAAAGGAACATGGTGCAAAAAATCTTGCTCATAATACTGCTGAATTGAATGAATTTTTTAAATAAATTCATTTTTTAAAATCTCCATTTCCTTTCTTGATATTTTTAAACTTTATATTATAATTTTTCATATACTACAACGGAGAGTAAAGCCATGGACGCAAAGGTTATAAATCCATTCTTAAACGCAACACTTAATACTTTTAAGCAGATGTTTCAAATCACATCTACAAATAACGAGCCTTTTGTTGTTGACACAACAACTGGTCACTTGTGGGAAATTTCTGGCCTTTTAGGAATCACCGGCGAATACAACGGTGTTGTTGCAGTGCGCCTTCATAAAACACTTGCCTTTAAACTGCTTGAACTTTCAGGCCTTACAGATATTCACGACGACGAAAAACTCGATCTTTCACAGGAACTCGTAAGCGAGTTTACAAACATCGTTTCCGGAAACGCAGTTTCGTCTATGCCACAGTTCAGTCTGACAGTTTCTCCACCAGTTACAATCACCGGAAAAAACCACACAATTTCGTGGCCAAAAAATTATCCTGTAATCGGCATCCCGTTCAGCACACCGTTCGGTCCATACGAAGTTGACGTTTGTTTTAAATAAGACGTGAAGAAGACGAGCGACAAACTGCTATTGAAAATGCAAAAAATATTCAGATTGATGTTAAAGGTCCTCATAATTACTAATTTTTTATTTATTTCATGTAAACATGAAATGCCAGAAGATAAAATACAAGGTATGGTTATTAATGGTACAAGTGAAAATCAAAAAACATTGGTATTTGAAATAGATGATCGTCAATATGATTTATTTATAGATTCGTCGGACGATAACAAATATTATAAATTATTTATTACTGTGAAAGAAAAAAATAGTCAAAATATATACCATGTTTCATCTTCGTTTATTGAGAATGAAATTATCTCTGAAAACGATAAAAATGATAATGGCTTTAGTATAAAATATAATTTGGCATCAAAAGAATCAAAATTATATACTATCCCATTATCTTTTGATCAACTGGATTTTGAAAATGTTGATGGACAACTTCTTATGCTGCCACCAGATTTTTAAAGTCTTCCGTCCATATCTAGTGTTTACCACTCCAGCGTAAGCACTAAATTTAAATTGTGCATATAGGGATTTGTTCTACCCGACGGTTAAAAGAGGATGTTCTGCCTAAGTATGAAAAGCAGGTATCAAATAAATTATTTAATCGTGATATGACAGCGACACAACAGGAATTTGATGCATATGTCTTGAGTGAATTTAACACTAATTCTGGTCCTCTTATGGATAAAATTAAAAACTCAACTGACAAGAGTAAGTCTGCAATAACAAAAATATTTAAAGAGCATAAGATTACTTATCCAGGATTGCCAAAAAGAAGAGAAGCAGAGGCAAAAGTTTATACAGAAGGAGATTATAGTGAAGATTTTTCGTGGTAAGTTTTTATTAATATTTATAGTTCTTTTTAGTTTAACTTTTCTTTCTTGTGAAGAGCTCAATATCAAAAAGTTTTATGGCGAATATGAATACAGTTATTTTGTTGCACCATATAAAAATATTAACGAAGATAGAATTAATTTTTTAGTTGAAAGAGGATTTAACAAACTGATTCTTTCACAGGAAAAAATTATTGTCGGTGGAACTAAACATGACAGGCCGTCCTTCAGAATAGCTTTACCGAATGAAGATGGGGTTGTCAATCTGAATAATAAATCGAAGAATAATAGAGTATATAGCTGTTCTTATTTTATAGATTTATTAACAGAAAACAGAAAATATAAGTATGTAATTGTCATTGATGAATTTTTTGGCATTGAAATTATTGATGATGATACGCTTGCATTTGATGGAGAAGGCGGATGGTTTGTCTATAAGAAAAAATAAATCTTATATATACAACATTTACTAAAAGTATTTTTTGCAAATTCGCTAATCCCACAAATAGTAATCTGCAGGAGTATAAACATCCTCGAATCCCTTTAAACAAACCGCCAAAATCGCGTATAATATGCGCCATGAACCTTTTATCAATCAGCAATCTTTCAAAAATCGGACGCGAAGAACCGCTCTTTACCGGCGTAACCTTTGGACTTAATGAAGGCGAAAAAGCCGCCCTCATCGGAAAAAACGGAACCGGAAAATCAACATTACTTAATACAATCGCAGGCGTTCTTCAGCCGGACGAAGGTTCAATTGTTCTCAACAAAGCAGGCGGCGTTTCATTCCTTCCGCAAAATCCTTTGTACCAAAATGATGACACAATCCGCGAACACATCTTTAAAAGCGATTCACCAAAATTAAAAATCATCAACGAGTATCAGGAGCTCTGTTTAAAACTCGGCTCACTCAATCAGACACAGCAAAACCGCTATGACGAATTAATGAACATAATGGAGTCTCAGGACTTGTGGAATTACGAGTCACAGATTTCTTCAATTTTGAATACACTCGGCATCACCGACATGTCGCGCAAAATGGGAAGTCTCTCCGGAGGAATGATAAAAAAAGTCGCGCTCGCGCAGGTTCTTGTCGAAGACACAAAACTTCTTTTACTCGACGAACCGACAAACCACCTCGACATCACCACAATCAAATGGCTGCAGGACTATCTTAAGCAGACAGGCCGCGCACTTTTGATGGTAACGCACGACCGCTACTTTCTCGACAACGTCTGCACCAACATCTACGAGCTTGACCATCACCGATTAAAACTTTATCAGGGCAACTACTCGACCTATCTCGAAAAAAAGCAGACTGAAAATGAGATTGCCCAGAACACAGACCGCCGCATTGAATCTGTTTTAAGAATAGAGCGCGATTGGCTCATGCGCGGACCTTGCGCTCGCGGCACAAAAGCCAAAGCCCGCATCCAGCGCGATATGGAATTGATTAACCGCGAAAAGTTTCAGGAAGACAAAGGCTTTACCTTTGAAGTAAAAGGCCGTCGCTTGGGCGGAAAGGTTTTAGAGCTTCATTCAATCTCAAAGAATTTTCCAAAGGGCTACGCCGGAGCCAACGCTGGAGAAACTACTCCAGTAATAAAAAATTTTTCTTATAATTTTACAGCCGGGCAAAAAATCGGAATCTTTGGAAACAACGGAACCGGAAAATCAACTTTACTCAATATCATCACAGGAGAGCTCGCGCCAGACTCAGGCTCTATCGTTGTCGGCGACAACACACACTTTGCTTACTACCAGCAGAATCCTATTTTCAAAAATACAAACCTCACCGTTCTTGAATACATCAAAGAGCAGGCAGAAAACGTTACAATGAATAACGGCAAAACTTATTCTGCTGCGCGCTTTCTTGAAGAGTTTGGCTTTGAAGGAAAAATTCAATATTCGCCTGTTTCCACTTTAAGCGGCGGTGAACGCAAGCGGCTTTTTCTTGTCCGTCTTTTAATTTCTAATCCAAACTTTTTGATTCTCGATGAACCGACAAATGACTTTGATATTTTTACGATGAACATTCTCGAACAGTTTTTAACTTCGTTCGAAGGCTGTCTTTTAATCGTAAGCCATGACCGCTACTTTATGGATAAAGTTGCAGACACACTTTTTATTTTAGAAGATGACGGTTCTGTTTCGGGCTTTGTCGGAAAGTGTTCAGAATATCTTGATTATCTTGAAGAAAAGAAAAAACTTGAAGAGCAGAAAATTGCAGAACAAAAAGCAAAAGAACGTGAACTTTCTCAAAGCGCATCGCAGGCATCACAAACCACTGCCGACTCGGACAACGCCACAAATACCGCAAACGAAAACAGTTCAGTAAACTCAGCTCCAAAACAAAAAAAACTTTCGTTTAAAGAGCAGCGAGAATTTGAACAGCTTGAAAAAGACATCGATACTCTCGAAACACGAAAGACAGAACTTGAATCTTTAATGTCAGGCACTGACTACACAAAGCTTGCAGAATACACAAAAGAGTACGAAAAAGTAAGCAGTGAACTTGAACAAAAATATTCACGCTGGGAAGAACTTGCATAAACGACGTTTTTTTTAGCCGCACAGCCTGCGGCTAAAAAAATCTTCCGCATAAAATTTTAAATGCAACAAGGACTGCAATAAAAATAATATTTACAATCGTAAATACTTTTATAAAGCGTCCGCCATCAGCACCTTCTGTGTTTGCGTACAGTTTATACGAGATCAAACTTGCAAGTGATGCAACAAGCGTTCCAAGCCCGCCAAGATCAACACCGAGCAAAAGTTCTTTTAAGCTTCCCGCAAAGGCAGACAAAAGCAAAGTCGCAGGAACATTGCTTATAACCTGACTCGCTGAAATTCCGCATAAAAATTCACGGCCTGCGACAGCCTTTTGCAAAGAGTTTTTTATTAATTCAATATTCTGAATATTTCCTGAAAAAATAAAAAAACAGACAAAGGTTAAAAGCAGAATATAATCAACTTTAAAAATTATTTCACGCTGTATAATTAAAACGACAACAGCAACAACCAGAGCCAAAACCCACGCAGGAATTATTTTTAATACAGACAACAAACACAAAACAAAAAGCAAAAGATAAACAACCGTTCTAAACTGTCGCACAGGTTTTCCTTTAGTTGAAGAAAGCGCTGCAACAGAATCCTTTGCATCAAAAAAATCCTTTTTTGAAATTTCATTTTCAAAAAGTGCGACTCGCGGAAGTCTAAAAGATGCAGCTAAAAGACAAACTGCACTTAAAACAGTATACGGTAAAAGAATCTTGCAAAACTCAAATGCAGTAATTCCCATCAGTGAATACAAATAAAGATTCTGAGGGTTTCCCATCGGTGTAAGCATTGAACCAAGATTTGCCGCAACCGTCTGCAAAACGACAATATAAATTGCATGCTTTGTCTGACCACACTTTGACAAAAGAATAATCGTAAACGGAACAAAAGTTAAAAGCGCAACATCATTTGTAATAAACATGCTGAAAATAAAGCACATAAAAATAAGCGCCATTCCAAGTGAACGCACATTTGATGTAAGCCGGCAAAGACCACGCGCACACATATCAAACACACCACAATAACGTAAGCCCGCAACAACCGCCATAAAAGAAAAAAGCAAAAACAAAACCTTTGTATCAATATAATCAAGATAAGCTGAACTCGGCTTAACAAAAAAACAGCTCAGCGCTGCAAGCAAAAATGAAATTACAAAAACAATTTCTTTTTTTATAAACTGAATAATTTTATTCATAAAATTCCGTTCCTTTTTATGCCCGCAACTCTTTCTGGGCCCGCGCCAATATTTATACCATACTAATTCTTTATCAATTAATGCACAATATGTTATAATCACCGCATGATTACAGAACTTTCAATTAACATAAAACCAGAAGAAGAAAACAACAAATCAATTATCATAAAAAAAATCCGCACAGAAATTTTTGAAAAAAAACTATGCAAAATTTCGCGCGAGGATAAAATTGAATTTACTGTAATAAAAAAATCAATTGATGCGCGCCACAAGCAGATAAAAATATTTTTACGCCTCAAAGTGTACATTAACGAAAGCGCTGAATCTGTCTCGCACGCCGAGCAGTCCGCGCTCCCTGTCTGGCGCCGCGCGGACTCCGGCAAATCCGTAATCATCGTGGGCTCCGGCCCCGCCGGTTTATTTGCAGCGCTTAAGCTGTTAGAACACGGCATTAAACCAATAATCATCGAACGTGGAAAAGACACCTCAAGCCGTAAACGCGACATCGCTGCAATATCGACGATGAACATCGTCGACCAAAACAGTAACTACTGTTTTGGCGAAGGCGGGGCCGGCACATTCAGTGACGGTAAACTTTACACCCGCAGTAATAAGCGCGGTGACATCTCTTCAATTTTACGGATATTCAATTATTTTGGCGCAGATCAAAAAATTCTTACGGACGCACACCCGCATATCGGAACAGACAAACTTCCGCAGATTATAAATGCGATGCGACAAAAGATAATCGAGCTTGGAGGCGAATTCCATTTTAATTCGCTCTGCAGAGATTTTATAATCAAACAAAACGAAAAATCTTTAGTCCCGCAAGTAGTCGGAATTAACGTTTGCGATCTTTCATCAAAGGAATCTGATTGCAAGACAAACGCCAGCCGCGCTATAAAAGCCGACGCCGTTCTTCTTGCAACAGGCCACTCTGCAACCGACATCTACCAGACCCTTGCCCGTACCTGCCCCCAGGCGCTCGAGGCAAAAACATTCGCGGCAGGAGTCCGTGTCGAACACCCTCGCGAACTCATCGACGCCATTCAATATCACGGCAACAATCCAAACGGTGTACTTCCAACCGCAGAATACAGATTTACAACTCAAGTCGACGGCCGCGGCGTCTATTCGTTCTGCATGTGTCCGGGTGGCTTTGTAGTACCTTCAAGCAGCGGACCTGACGAAATCGTAGTCAATGGAATGTCTGCCGCCCGCAGAAACTCAAAATGGTCAAATGCCGCAATCGTAGTTGAGGTCCGCCCCGAAGATATCCCGCAGCAGTTTATAAACCAGGCAAAAGATGCCGGCTGTTCCGCCCTCGCAGGCCTTTTCTTTAGAACAAGCCTCGAGCGCCTTACAAAAGACAACGGCTCAGGCCAGGCGGCTCCCGCACAACGCCTTACAGATTTTCTTGACCACAAACCAAGCAGTACTCTGCCTCCTTCAAGTTATACGCCTGGCCTTGTTCCATCACGTCTTGACCAGTGGCTTCCGCCACACATCGAGCGACGCCTTGAACAGGGCTTTAAGGACTTTAACAAAAATGCACGCGGCTTTATCACTTCAGATGCGACCCTCATCGCAAGCGAGACACGAACTTCGACACCGGTTCGTATTTTGCGCGACAAAGAGACATTTGAATGCACAGCATTAAAAAGACTTTATCCTGCAGGAGAAGGCTCAGGCTATTCTGGTGGAATTGTTTCTAGTGCGATGGACGGAGAAAACGCCGCCGAGCAAATCGCGCGGGTTTTACAATAGATCAAGATTTTAAAAATCGCGCTGGCATTAAAATAGATTCCGGACAAAAAAAACGCGGCACTTCGACTGCGCCGCGCTCTAAATCGATTATCGATTGTTTAATTATTCATCGTCCCTGTCAAAAAGGAATTTTCTGTTTTCATCAAGAAACGCGTACGAGTTAACCGGCTTTCCAAAAAGATAACCCTGATACTTGTCGGCCTTAAGCGGAGCCAGAATCTCTACATCACTTTCAGATTCAACACCTTCAAGACAAACATTCATTCCAAGATCGTGCGCCATATTAATAATGTATTCAATTACCTTGCGTTCAGATTCACCGCCCTTATCCATAACAGCCTTATGAACAAAAGTGTAATCAAGCTTAAGAGTATTTGCATGCAGGTTCTGAATATAACGCAGGTTCGAATATCCCGTTCCAAAGTCGTCGATATCTACACGAATCTTCAACTTATGGAACTCATCCAGAATCTTCTGCAGTTCAACATGATCAATATAACCGCTTTCTGTAATTTCAAGAATAATATTTTCAGGATTTACACCAGACTTTTCAAGCGCCATCTGAACATCAAGCAGAATATCACTTCGCTCAAACTGCATGTAAGAAAGATTTACGCTCATGTGGAATTTTCTGTCATACTCATTCCAGATTTTGCACTGAGTAAATGTCTTAATCAAAATCCAGCGTCCAACCGGAGCAATCAAACCGCTCTCTTCAAGAATAGGAATAATCTGATCCGCACCCAAAAGTCCCATCTCAGGACATGACCAGCGAAGCAGAGCCTCAGCGCCAATTACATGAACACCTTCAAGCTTATCGCCCTTGCCAGACACCTTTGAAGCATCGACAACCGGCTGATAATACATTTCAAAGCCCTTAAAGTCATTCTTTACAGAGTCACGCAATTTTTCGCGCAGGAATAATTTATTAATGTGCTTTGTATATTCAACTGAATTAAACAAATACAGATTGTTCTTTCCAGATTTTTTTCCCATGCTCAAAGAAAAGTCAGCTTTCTTTAACAAATCCTTCAGCTCACTTGAGTCATTAACAAACGCAACCACGCCCGAAGAAATTGTAAAAATTGCAGCATAATCAAGATTGTATTCAATTTCAGAAACCTTGCGCTTTAAAGTCGCGTACAAGTCCTGCGCATCCTGAGCATTTTTTCCTGCAACATTCATCATTGCAATTTTGTTACCGCTGATTCTGTAAACGCTCGTATCTTCATCGCGGACAGTTTCGCACGCATTTGCTACAAGATTGAATATTTTATCGCCGACATCAAGACCAAAGTTTTCGTTAATTCGCTCAAGCCCTTCAATTCTTATGGCAAGAATAAAGCCCGAAAGGCTTCCGTTTTCGCGCAGCAGATCGTTATAATCCGAAACCATCTGCATTTCAAGAGGGAGCCCTGTTATATCATCACGATGACTAGACTTAAGAGCGACCATTCCGGCAAGAATTTTAGTTTTTGAATTCATTTCGAGGAGCTTTCCGCGAATTATAACCGGAATATAATTGCCTTTTTCATTTTTAAAACGATACTCGGCAATAAAATCAGACATTCCGCCAGATTTAATTCGCTCAAAACCTTTTAGCAAAAGCTCTTTATCATCAGCATGAACAAGTTCTGCCAGAGTCTCCATTGCATTATCAAATTCATATCCCGGAAGGCTCAAAACCTTTACGATTTCGTCACTAAGACAGATTGAGTCTGTAGAAAGATTTAATAGGAAAACAAAATCATCGGCCCCCGCAGTTTTGACAAAGGCCTTAAAATTTGAAACAGTTAAACTCTTTTTATCGAAAAAACTATCGCTCATACTTTTTTATATAATTTTAACATAGGATTTTTCTTTTAACAACAAAAATTGAACAAATTCGCGAGTTTTGGATGACAACTTTTTTATAAATGTCAATTATCTCTGTTTTCTGGAAATTTCGAACGACCTACCTGATGTTTTCTACCTTGGATTCTACGACTTTTCCTTCCTGAGTTACGTATATAAATTGAATTCCTTCCTTTACAAACTTCTGTTCAAGCTCACTATCCATTCCACGCACAAACATCGCTGTCGAAAGCGCATCGCACACCGCACTCTTTTTGTACACAACCGTAACACTTGCAAGACCGCTCTCAGAAGGCCGCCCCGTACGACCATCAATTATGTGATGATAGCGCACCCCATCCTGCACAAAATACCGCTCGTAGTTGCCGCTTGTAACAACGCTTCCCTCTTTTAAAAGAATCGTCTTTACAGGCTTTGCTGTCGGTTCAAGCGGATTCTTTATCCCGATCTTCCACATTGTCGACGCAATATCTTTATCGCCAAAAACATAAATATTGCCGCCAAGATCTATTACACACCCCTTTACTCCGCGCTCTTTAAGAAACTCCGCAATCACATCTGCTGCATAACCTTTTACAATCCCACCAAGATCAATCCGTGCCTTACTGTCAGTCAGTTCAACAAAATACCCCTCACCGTCATCCGGAATAATTTCCGTCCGAAGAACAAGACTCTCCGGGTTGCAGTGCTTTTTTGCCTCTTCGATTTCGTCGTCAGACGGCACCCGCTGATGATCCGTCCCGACACCCCAGAGATTAATCAGCGCACCCATCACAGGATTAAAGGCATTATCAGTTTTTTCTGCCATCTCTTTAGAAAACTCAAGAACCTCATAAACTTCGCGCGACACAACACAAGGATATTGCCCCGCATTTTTATTGATAAACGAAATCGAAGAGCTTTCTTTATTCACGCTGAATTTATTATCAAGCTGATTTAGAATTGTAAAAACTTCGCCATACAGCTCCGGCGTCCCGTCACTAAAAAGATTAACCGTACAGACTGTTCCAAAAACAAACTCAGTCTGAGGCGGCATATTTTGCTTTGCACAGGAATTTATCAAACCCGCTGCCACAAACAAAAATGCAAATCGTTTTATTATATTAAAATTAATTTTTTTCATTTTTCAGTTCGTCCCCATTTTTTTATCTGACTAATGCATAAGAAATATAGCGTTCGTAATCCTGCAGCGAAAAAATATCTGAAAATTTTTTTATTTTAGATAAAAACAAATCTTTAATATCCGGCCAGCTTGAACCAAAATTCTTTTCTCCAAATGCTTCTGCAACGGGCCAAAACTCATCCTGTTTTATTTTATTATGCTCTCTTGCAGCCCTGAGTCTTGCAAAATATGCGCAGGCATTCAATAAATTAAATCCATTTACTAATGCGGGTGGAACATTTGGAGGTAAGATAAAAGATTCTACAGATCCATCCATCATGGTTTTTAAATTTACATCCTGGTATGAATCTATATAGCTAAAAAAAGCTTTGTATTCTGCAATATATGTAAGGGTTGCCTTTATTAATAAACTTCGCGCAAAAGGTTCTTCTGACAGTAATTCATTTTTAAACGCCAGATAATAATAGATATAAACAATTGAATATGTCAGTCCTATAATAAGAATCGGTTCATCTTCATTTACAAAGTCCTGCTTTGCAACAATAAAAGGCATTACATCTTTATTGGAGGAAACGGTTGGAGATGCAAAATCATTAAACACAGGATTGTACAGCATAGCTTCTCCGTTACAACGATTTCGAATCTGAGTTAAATCACTTAAAGATCCATCATGCGTTATAAATTCAATTTTCAATAAGTCTGACACCCTGTCATAATCATTATTTTTAAAAGCGATATCGATTGCTTTTTTTATATTTTTGCTGCCATTAATATACAGATTTTCTAAAGTTGTTACTGTCATTTTTTTTTCCTGTTTTTATTTTACAAGATTTATCTTATATATTTTTCCATCGTTCATATTTAACATCGCAGGTCCATAATAAGATTCTCCATAGACCCTTAAAATAATGTTTCCATCACCTGTAAATCTATCCAAAAAGATAGTCTCATAATCCTGAGTATCAACCATCTCACCGTTTACAAAAAGCATAAACTTATCAAGGCAGAACGCTGTAAAGACCACGGCTTCCGAATTATATCGCATATCAAAAATTTGAGTTAAATCTTTTTCTTTTGGTAATTGAATTTCAACTGCAAACCCGTTTTTATTTTCAATGAACAATTTTTTATCGATTAAAGTTCCTGTTTCTCCGTGCACTGGCGGAAGCGGCACTCCAACCGGACCATTAGCAACCGACGCAGGACCATTTTTGTCTTTGGTTTTATCATCCCGCTCAAAATAATTCACAAGAAAAACTAAAGAACCTTTTTCATCAAAATAAAAATCTGAAACCTCGTCAAAAGGTCCAAAAGGTTTTTGATCATGAGTTATCATGTAATAATCAGAAGGCTTATATAAAGTTGCCTTATCAACAAGGCCTTTTTCATTTAAAAGATATGCTGTCTGGCGGTCGTTTTTCAGATTAAGCGTTATGCTTAAAAGTCCTTCATTTGCAAAGCCCTTGCTCGAAAATCCATCAACAGGTCCATTTATGCATTCTAACTCAGTCTGCTCACACATCAGATGAGTTTTTTTTCTATCCAGATCTGTATACATCCAGAAAAGTTTATTTTCTGTATAACTTAAAATCGTTGCAGAATTGTATGGCCCGGATTTTTTTCCATCAATAAATAAAAAATACTCAGCATTCTTCGGATCCATGCAGACGCATATAAACCGGTCAGTTATAAATCTAAAGGGTGCAGTTGATACACAGACAAAAGGTCCGTAAGCTTCATCGTCAATGTGAACATATTCCTGACTGCCATAAATTCCAAAAAAAATTGAACCGTCTTTTTTTCTCTGAACAAACGAAACCTTGTCTTCAAACGGACCATATTCTTCTGACTCAGTATAAATATACCAGCCGTCAGACTCCTGGCTGACAAGCGCATATAATTCACCATCTTCTGACGAAAAAGAAAGATCCGCCGCATCACTAAAGCCAACCGCAGAGGCCAAAATAAACATTAATAAATACAATACAATTTTTTTCATAAGTTAATTATATAATGTTTTGCTTTGCTTGTGCTACACTCGCAAAACCGCACGACTTGCAATTTTCTTTGCGGTCTTGTACCATGTTCATACTATGAAAAAGCCTTCTATTATGTCGAAACTGTTTTCGGCAATATTTCCACATAAATACTCAAAAGAAAACCAGATTGCAGCCGAAGAGTCTATCCAGTCACTCCGCTCACGGATGGACATCTTGTGTCAAAAAGCCCAGAATCTCGAAGACACCTACGCCGAACAGCGCACACAGATTGAAGAATGTGCAAAAACCTTTTCTGCAATCGAACCAAGCGCAAGCGTCCGCGCCGGAAAATTTGAACAGCAGATTGCCGTTGCAATCACATCTGTCAGCTCAGAACTCGACAAAATCTTTACAACTAAAAATCCAAAGGCACTTAATTCAGAAATTAAGCTCCTTGTCCGCG
>JAILNY010000046.1 GCA_024691105.1 Treponema sp.
CTATTTCTGTTTTGGGAAATGAAGAACTTCCTGTAAATCATCTTGAGTTTATACGATGCCCAAAATTAGAAGATTTGGAAGAGTTCCCTTCAAAATTTCCAAATCTTACTTATTTAAAATTTGATCATTGCAAAAATATTAAAGATTACTCTCCTTTAGCAAAGCTTAAGAACTTAGAGGAACTTCATATCTTTGAATCCGCACCTATTGCTGATTTTTCTTTTTTAAGAGAAATGGAAAAGTTATCTTCTGTTCGAATTTTCAAGACGAAAGTCATAGCAAGTGACACTACTATATTAGATGAAATTCCTGCAAAGGTGGAATTGTGCCTTACTGATTAAAATGATTTTCTTGTTTATGGAAATTTTTAATCCATTTTCAGCTACTCATGGATATAAAAGGAGATGACGGAAGATGCAACTAAAACTACGAATCAATTCATTTATTATAGGATTGATTTTACCATTAATGTTACTTCTTAAACTTTCATTATTATTGCAATCAGAAATTTTAAAATATATAACACTGATTATTTGTATATTAGTTTCGATATTTATCACTCAAATTTACGACTACTTATTTTATGACAGTTCAACAACATGCGCAAAACATGCAGGAAATCTTGCATTAAAAAACAATTATTCACCGTGCTATCCCGACGGTAGTTTTTGGAATCCTGATGAATTAAAAGTTTCAGAAATTTTTGAAAATTATAAGAGTGCTTGTTCAGATTACCCACAAAAAAATACCATGGGGTTTGTTTTTTATACAAATAAATCTGGAACATTTTCTCGTCATGTTGAATTTTACGATTATACAAAAGAGGACGAGAAAGTTGGAATTTATAAATTTTATTTTAGTTCATATCCGTTACATAATAAAAATGATCATGTTAATCTAGTTTATATTCCAATAAAAAAAATAAAGAAAATGAAGTTTTATGCATTGAATAAGATTGAATGAGAAAATATTTAACAAAATTCTATATCCCATCAATTACAATTGATTTGACTAGCACACTTAAAACTGATACTGCGCTTTTTCGGTGAGCGGCAGGAGGGACGGCGCTTTTAGGCGAGCGCAAAAGCGCGAGGCTTAAAGCAAGCCGTTCTGGAGCGGCTTTGTTGCAGTGCAAAAAAAGCCGCGGAAGAATGAAGCGCTCTGACGCGGAATCCCGGATGACGCGACCGCCGCATGGCCTGTGATGCCACCTCGCTACGCTTAATGCGGCGGACACCGCCATATATTAATCTGGATAACTTCAAAAAATTTCCCCACAATTCTCATTCCTATGGTATAATATAAGAATGAGTACAAACAGAATAACAATCACACTTCCTAATGGGAAAACTCTTGAAACAGCCCCTGGCACAAGAGCAAAAGATTTTATTGATGCTTTGACTAATGAACCGGAGACAGTTTATGCAGTTCGTGTCAATAATCAGATATGTTCACTTAACAAGTCAATTCTTACTGACTGCAAAGTTGAACCAGTTATAGCAAAGAGCAAGGATGGCGCCGAAGTTTACCGCCGTTCTTTGTGTTTTACAATGGAAGCGGCAATGCACGAAATCGATCCAAACTACCGCCTCTTAATCGGCCACAGTCTTGGATACGGTTACTACTACACGCTTTTGGATGGCAATGCTGTTCATCCGCCTTTGATTGAAAAATTAAAGGCAAAGATGCAGGAATTAATTTCGCGCAATCTTCCAATCGAAACTTTTTCTCTCTCGTATGAGCAGGCAGTCGATCTTTTTGAAAAAGAAGGCCTTACTGACACACGCAATCTTTTGCGTTACAAGTGTCCGCCTCGCGTAGAAATTAACCGTCTCGAGGATTTTACAGACCTCTACTACGCTCCGCTTTTGGTTTCTACAGGCTATCTTAAGACTTGGGAAATTATGAAATACGGACAGGGCTTTTTGCTCCGATTCCCTACTTCAACAGAGCCAGACAAGCTCCAGGAATTCCACGATATTCCGCAGCTGTTTAAGACTTATGAGCGCTACAAAAAATGGGGTAAGCAGATTGGTGTTACAACCTGTGCTTCTCTCAACGAACTTGTCAGCCGCCGCGAAGCTGACGACTTTATCAACATCTCAGAAATTTTCCAGCAAAAGAGTATTGCCGACATAGCGCAGCAGATTCATGACAGAGGCAAAGTAAAAGTTGTTCTTATTGCAGGACCTTCAAGTTCCGGCAAAACAACAAGTGCAAAAAAACTTGCCCTCGAACTGCAGGCAATCGGTTATCGTCCAAAGGTAATAAGCCTTGACTGCTACTATGTCGGTCGTGACCGTACGCCAAAAGACGAAAACGGCAACTACGACTACGAGTGCCTTGAAGCACTTGATGTCGAGCTTATCAACCAGAACCTTGTCAACCTCTTTGAAGGAAAAACCATCACTCTCCCAGAGTACGATTTTAAAACCGGTACACGTTCTATAACAGGACCAGAGCTTTCACTCGGCGAAAATGATATTCTTATTATGGAAGGAATCCACGGCCTTAATGATAAGCTCACCCCGTTAATCAAACCTCAGTACAAGTTTAAGCTTTACCTGTCTGCTTTGACACAGCTTAACTTTAACGAGCACAACAGAATCTCAACAAGCGATAACCGTCTTATCCGCCGTATCGTTCGAGACTCGCAGTTCCGCGGAAAGCCGGCTGCAGAAACAATCGGAATGTGGGAAAGCGTACAGCGCGGAGAACGCCTGCACATCTTCCCTTTCCAGAACAATGCCGATGCAATTTTGAATACCGCTCTCGATTACGAACTTTCTGTATTAAAGATTTTTGCAGAGCCGCTTTTAAAACGCATCACTCCGCTCGAAAAAGAGTATTCAGAGGCATGCCGTCTTTTGCGCTTCCTTGATATATTCCCGACAATCGATCCGACAGAAGTTCCTGACCGCTCGATTCTCCGCGAGTTTATCGGACACTCGGCATTCCACTATTAAAAACAAAACCGCGCACACATTCTGCGCGGCAAAAAAAACCGACAGGACGAGAGTGAAAAGAATTTTTACTCAAAGCCCTGTCGGTTTTTTATTTATCGATTATTTATTATGCTGTGCCGTTACGATATCGTCTGCCATATCTTCTTCTTCTTTTTCGACAAGACCTTTATATTCTTCTAATTTTTTTTCTTTTAATTTATTTAAGCTTTCTGTTTTCTGCAAAGCGGCCTTAAAAATCTCGCGTTTCTGTTCTGTAAAAATTTTTGCCGCCGCAAGATCTTCTAAAAGTTTTTCTTCCTGGAGTTTTAAAAAAGTAAAGTACTGCTGTCCCTGACTGATTGCGGCAAAATCTGTTACACCCTTTACGGCTTTTTTTGCCTCGGCGTGCTGCATCGCTATCGTATTAAGTCCGTCCTGAATTCGCACTTCTTCGGCAACCGCTTTTCCAAGCTCTATCTGTGCCTCCTCCTGCTGAAACTTCCGCAATTTTAAAACATCTTCAAGTTCAAACTTAAACGACTTCATTTTCTACAGCAGCGCTCTCCTGCTCTATTGCCGCTTCTTCAATCGCAGACAGCTGATCAAGTTCTTCATCAGGAATGTCGATTCCAGAAACTTCTGAAAGTTTTTTAAGTGAATCGTTCATTGTACAGTGATCTGTTTCTTCCTGCTTTAAAAAGTCTTCGATTGTATCATGCATTTCGATTGCCTTATCGATTGCAGGAGAATTTCCTTTCTGATAAGCTCCGGTTGTAATCATAAGTTCATTGTTTTCGTAAGCGGCCATAAGCTCGCGGACTGCGGCGCAGGCTTTTTTTGTCTGGTCGCCTGTAACGCGCCGACTCAAACGGCTTATACTCTGAAGAACATCAATTGCAGGATAGTGATAACTCTGTGCAAGCTTTCGGTTTAAAACAATGTGGCCGTCAAGAGTACCGCGCACTTTATCCGTAATCGGTTCGTTCATATCATCTGAGTCAACAAGTACATTGTAGAACGCCGTAATAGAACCTTTGTCATTTGTGCCGGCGCGCTCGAGAAGTTTTGGGATCATATCAAATACGCTCGGTGGATATCCTTTTTGTGCCGGCGGCTCGCCTTTTGCAAGACCTATTTCTCTCTGGGCGTGGGCAAAGCGCGTTACGTTATCAAACATAAACATAACATCTTTTCCCTGATCCCTAAAATATTCTGCAACTGCTGTCGCAACATAAGACGCGCGGAGTCTGCAGATCGAAGGCTGGTCGCTTGTGGCAACAATTACGACACTTCTTTTAAGACCTTCTTCTCCCAAATCACGGTTAATAAAATCCAATACTTCGCGGCCACGTTCTCCAATCAAGGCAATTACATTGACGTCGGCATTTGTATTGCGCGCTATCATCGAAAGCAGTGTCGACTTTCCGACACCAGAGCCTGCAAAGATTCCAAGGCGCTGGCCGCGTCCAACGGTAAGCAAAGTGTCAATTGCGCGCACGCCTGTTGTAATACGACGGTTAATCGGTTTACGCTTCATCGGATCTGGCGGATCTGCTTCTGCAGGATAATATGTTTCAGGAACTAAAGCTCCCTTTCCGTCACACGGAGCGCCTGTTGCATCAATTACGCGGCCAAGCAAACTTTTTCCGACCGGCACCTGGAGAGTCTTTCCAGAAGCGACAACTTCACATCCGACTTCAATTCCACGCGTATTACCAAATGCCGAAAGCTTTACTGTAGTACCGTCAAGCCCAACAACCTCAGCCATTACTGTCGTGTTAAGAGCCGGAACCCGTATCGTACAAATTTCTCCGATTACAGAACGAGGGCCCTGACTTTGTATATCAAGACCATTTACATAGGTAACCTTTCCAACATAGTGAATTGTAGGAGTATTTTTTACAGTATCGAGATATTTATTTAAATTAAAGTCAACGTTATAAGAAGATTTCACTTTTCCACCTTACATGCAAAAAAGCATGCCCCTTGAAATCTATAAAGGTTTCCAGACTAAGACGTTGCAGGCATATCAGATTTTGCAACAGTCTTAACAGGAGATATTTCCATAATCTTCTGTTCAAGTTCAGAAAGCTGGCTTGAAATACGGGCATCAATTGCACCAAAGTCTGTTTCAACAATACAGCCGCCTTTTTCGACTGTTGTATCTTCTACAACTGTAATACCCTTTACAGCTTCTACCCTTTCAATAAAATCCTGAATATGTTCAGTTGTAAGTTTTACGTCTTCAAGATTAACACGGATTGTAACATCACCGCGGCCCTTAACTTTTTTAAGCGCCTGAAGAACGTTGTTCATAATTACGTTGCGCTGATTTTCAGAAATAATTTTTACAACCTTGCGCGCCATCAAAACAACAAGTTCAACAATCTGATATTCTGTTTCACTTAAGATTTCTTCACGGCGTTTCATTACAGCATCAAGAATATTGTGCATGCGCTCAACAAGACGCTCGGCTTCTTTTTTTCCGTCCTGATAGCCGTTTTCAAAACCTTCGTCGTAGCCTTCTTTTTTTGAATCGTTTACAATCTTGTCACGCTCTGTCTGAGCATCAGCAATAATTCTTTGAGCTTCAGCTTCGGCATCTTTTTTTATTTTTGCAGCTTCTGTTTCTGCCTGTGTCTTTATAACCTGAGCCTGGTCAGTCTGTCGTTTTACTTCGGCAAAGGCAGCTTCTTCAGCTTTTTTAACGATTAAGTCAGCTTCTTCCTGCGCCTTATTAAGCATTCCCTGCTTTTCGATTTCAAAATTTCTTTTATACTCTTCTGCCTCGCGTCTAAGGTCATCTGCAGTAGGACCTGTGTATTCAGGTTCTTCTTCTACAACCTCCTCAACGACAGGAGCATAATCATGGAGCAGCTTTAACTGAAACTTTTCTTCTTTTGTCTTAATCTCGTTTTGACGGAATACAGTCTTTGCCATTTTCTATTTCCCCGCCGCCTTAAAATAAGGCAGCATGTAACATCATGTAACAAGTTCGTCTTCGCCGGAACGCGCGATAACGATATCGCCCTTTTCTTCCAGACGACGGATTGTAGATACGATTTTCTGCTGGGCTTCTTCTACGTCCTTCAAACGTACAGGTCCCATAAATTCCATATCTTCTTTTAACATACTTGCAGCACGCTTTGACATGTTGCGGAAAATCTTATCCTGAACTTCGGTATCAACAGACTTAAGCGCTTTTGCAAGTTCCTGTGTATCGACTTCGCGGAGAACCTTCTGGATAGAACGGTCGTCGAGCATAACGATATCTTCGAATACGAACATACGCTTTTTGATCTCTTCTGCCAAATCTGGATCTTCTTCTTCGAGAGATTCGATGATGGCCTTTTCAGAAGAACGGTCAACAAGGTTGAGGATTTCAACGATAGATTCAACACCACCGGCAGCAGTATAGTCTTCTGAAGACAGTGTAGAAAGTTTTTTCTCAAGAACGCGTTCAACCTCGCGCAATACATCAGGAGATGTACGGTCCATCGTAGCAAGTCGCTTAGAAACTTCAGGCTGCATGTCTTCCGGCAGGTTCTGCAGGATGATTGCGGCTTTTCCAGGTTCAAGGTAAGCAAGAATCAAAGCGATAGTCTGCGGATATTCCTGCTGAATAAAGTTTAACAAATGAGCCGGATCTGTACGGCGAATAAAGTCAAACGGACGAACCTGAAGACTTGATGTAAGTCGGTTGATAATATCGATAGCTTTTTGAGAACCAAGAGATTTTTCGAGGAGCTCGCGGGCATAGTCGATACCACCGGTTGTAATAAAGTTCTGAGCATTCATCAAATCCTGGAATTCTTCGAGGACCTGATCTTTTAATTCTGCGTCTACTGTTTCAAGACGTGCAATTTCAAATGTTAAAGTTTCTACTTCATCTTCGCGAAGGTGCTTCATGATTTCTGAAGAAACATCACTTCCGACAGAAACTAAAAAGATTGCCGCCTTCTGACGACCGGTAAGGCTCTTAAAATCCTTTCCCTTTTTAGATGATGGAGCAGTCGCAGGTTTTAAAGTCCCCGGTTTTGGAACTGGCTTTGGATTACTTTTAGGTTTAGCTGCTTCGTCTGCCATATACTACTCCTCCATCAACCATGTACGTATGAGCATAGCAACATCTTCTGGATGTTCTTTTGCCATAGCAATTGCATTTTCCTGAAGTTCTGCACGTCGTCTTTCTTCGACAGACATTGTAACTTCCATTCCTTCGTTCTGAGCTTCCTGGAGAGCCATGATGCGCGCCATCTCCTGACGGCGTCTCTCTTCTTCTGCCTTAATGCGGCGGCGGCGCTCAAGCTCACGACTGATAAAGCGGTAAAGAATAAATACAAGCAATACAGCAGCAAAGCCGATAAGCACAAGAATAATCGTTGTGCGGGTCTGTCTTGCCTTTTTAATTGCTTCATCTTCAGCTTCAAATTCTTTCTGTCGGTTTATCTGAACGTTGCGTACAACAACAAGATAATTCTTTGCCTTATCATATCCGACTGCCCCCTGAACAAGGTCTGCAATCTGTTCAAGTTCTTCCTGTGGAACCGGAATATAAGTACGTTTAATACTTCCGTGCTCGTCAAAAACAAGGTTATGATTTTTGTCATATTCCTTAAGCCAGGTTCCGTCAACGTTGACTGCAACAGAAACGCGGTCAATTGTCGGATGAACAATCTCTGTTATATTATCGGTATTTATTACAGAATTTTGAGTAACACCAGTCTCTGTCTGTTTACCAATTACGTTTGACATATCAGATGCAACAGGAGGATTATTACCTTCTGTTCCAGTCGGTCCCATCGGATTAAAACCTGTTCCCTGCCACTCGCGTGTTACAGTCTGAGAAGAAATGACTACAGAGTCTTTAAGTTCTGATTCATCATAAGGAGTATCAGGATCATTTGGTTTTAAAACAAACGGATTATATTTAACTGATTCAATTTTCTTTTCTGACATGTTCATGTCAATTTTAATATTGATCTCAGGAATTCTATCTGCACCCTTGATACTCTGGAGGGTTTTGAGAACCTGGGCACGGTAATATACTTCCTGTTTTTGAATGAACTTCTGTTCTTTTTCGATGCGCGAAAGTCGCTCGAGTTCTTCAAGCCCTTCATCATCGTTTAAGACAGTTCCATCGGAATCTGCAATCGTAAGATTTTCTTTTTGAAGCCCGCTTACAGCAGTAAGAATAATTTTTTCAAGTCCCTTAATCTTTCTCTTGTTAGTCGGCATGTCACTCATCGGAGCAAATGAAAGTACAACACTTGCACTGATAGGATCCTGCTGAGACTTAAAAAGTTTATCTTCAGGCAAATCAAGCTGAACGTCTGCGTTAACGATATCTTCAAGAGATTCAAGATGAAGTTCAAGAGCTTTCTTTATCGCAAGCTTTCTCTTGACGTTCTGGTCGGCATCTGTTGTTGACCAGCCCCGGTCAAAATATCCGGCAAACGGATCTATGTTAGATGGAGTAAGACCTTCTGAAATAAGAATGTCTCTGTAACGGCGTGCAGTCTGTTCATCAGCAACCCTGATATAACCTGCACTATCAACATCAGCCTTAACATTATCTTTATCAAGGCGAGTAAGAATCTGAGCCTGAGCATCTCCTGTTACAGGAGCATTATAGAGCTTAACAGTTGTAGGCTTTGCTGAGAATCTGAAACCAAGAACTATTGCGATGATTACAGCAATGACAACACCGACAAGAATTCCTTTTTGTAATATGGACCACTTTGCCCATTTTTCCTTTATGTTGGAAACGAGCTTTTTGAACCATTCGTTCATCTGACCCCTCCCGTGAACGAATAATATAAACAATTATAGTTATTATAAATTATACCATATATAGTAAATTCTGAAAAGAGAAAAATAAAAAAAAACTTACGCAGGACCTCCTCGCAAATCCCGCGCCCGCGCACCTGTCCGGCATCGATTGTGTTCCGCGTCCACGCAAAAAAAATCCCGTCTTGCTTACGCACATCCGGGATTCTCAAACTTTATCTTGTTGTCGTAATTTCGTTCCAGCCAGTAACAACTCTGTCAACCACAGTCTTTGCAAGGCTTAACGACATCTGCGACTTTGCAATCGCTGTTGTAATGTCGTGAATATCTACAGAATCAGGATCTACTAAAGCCTGCTCTTCAAGACGATTAACATCAAGCTGCTGCTCGTTCATTTTAGAAACTGCATCAAGAATATAGCTGTCAAAGGATTTACGGTATTTTTCTGTTGAAACTTCTGCATTAGAAACCAGATTTGAACTTACTGTCTGATATCCAGTAGAAGAAAAAGTTTTGCTCATATTGAGCACATCAAAATTATTCATTGTCATATTCCCCACCTTATAAAACGCACGTCACACCACCCCTGCAGCAAAACGCACGCCCTGTATTATTTTACACCAACTATCTGCCAATATCTAGTGCCGCAGAAAACATTGACTTGGCACCTTCGATTACAGTCGAGTTTGCTTCGTACGCACGGCTTGAAGCAATCAGGTCTACCATTTCGTTTACGATGTTTACGTTAGGATATTCAACATAACCCTTGTGAGGACCAGATTTAATTGCATCCGGATGATCAGGGTCATAAATAAAAGTTCCATCACTGTTGTCTTTTACGATTTCGCGTACTTTAACGCCTTTTCCAACACCGTTATCAAGGTTAGAAGGAAGATACGGAGTACGCCATGTCGGGTTTGAATCAGCTGCCGGCTGAAAAATTACACGTGATCTTTTATAAGGACCGCCGTCCTGAGTGCGGGTTGTAGAAGCGTTTGCAATGTTGTCAGAAATAACGTCACTCTTAAGTCTTTCTGCTGCAAGTCCGGTTGATGCTATGTTAATACTAGTAAACAATCCCATTTTCTACTCCTTATAAAAACACGTTAGCTGAACTTTTATCTGATAGCGGCTGTCGCCGTCTTTATCTGCGAAAACTCATGATTTTCAAGCAAAGTAAGCATTTTATACTGCATCTGAATTTTTACAATGTTCATTGCTTCTGTTTCTACGTTTACGTTGTTGCCGTCTGCTTTTTCTGTAGAAGCATAGTCTACAACGCGCTGCGGCTGAACTGTCTTGTAGTCAATCACATTATTGATTTTAAAGTGAAGAGGTGAAGTTGTTTTAAGTTCAAATGCATTTTTTGCATTTTCTTCCGACTCAAAAGCTCTTTTAAGCTCGCTTTCAAAGTTTACGGCTGTTCTCTTAAAATTAGGAACACCGGCATTTGCAATATTATTTGCAGACACATTGTAGCGCAATGTGTTTACATCCAGAGCTCTCTGTAATAAATCAATTGAACGTGTAAAAGAATTCATACTCTAATTTTCGGATATTACAGAGAGCCAGTTTAGTGTTTTTTACAGAATATAGCGCGAAAGATCTTCGTTTCCGGCAACTTCCTGCACTTTTGAATCAACGTATGCCGCATCAATTGCAATTGTCTCGCCTTTGTGCTCATCTGCTTCAAAAGAAATCTCGTCCAAAACCTTTTCCATAATCGTATGGAGTCGGCGTGCACCAATATTTTCGCTCTTAGAGTTTACTTCCTCTGCCATAGAACTTATGCGGTCAATCGCTTCATCCTTAAAGTCAAGCGTAACGCCTTCTGTAGAAAGGAGCGCTGAATACTGCTTAATAAGCGCATTCTTTGGCTCTGTCAAAATCCGCTTAAAGTCGTCCTTATTAAGTGAATCAAGCTCTACGCGGAGCGGAAATCGTCCCTGAAGTTCCGGGATAAGGTCGCTGGGTTTTGAAAGGCTGAATGCACCGGCAGCAATAAAGAGAATGTGCTTTGTGTCAACAACGCCCCACTTTGTATTAACGTGACATCCTTCTACAATAGGAAGAATATCACGCTGAACGCCCTCGCGGCTTACGGCAGGCCCGTGGCTTTCGCCGTGAACGGCAATCTTATCGATTTCGTCAATAAAGATAATTCCCGACTGCTCAACCCGCTCTTTTGCGATGTCGGCAGCCTTGTCGGCATCGATCATGCTGTCCAATACCTGTTCGGTCAAAATCTTACGCGCCTCGGCAATTGTAACCGTGCGCTGCTTTTTGCGGGCCCCGTTCATCATTTCCTGGATTCCCTGCATTGCAGACTCAATATCGTCAATGTTTCCGCCCGTAAAGATGCTCATATTAGTCCGAGGCGCTGATGTTACAGAAATCTCTACCTCGCGATCTTCAAGCTTTCCGTCACGCAGCATCTGTCGGAACTTTTCGCGGGTTTCGCTCATGTGTTCATTTTCCTGAGCTTCTTCTGACTTCTGCTCTTCTGTCTTTTCCGGTACCTTCTGCTGAATGCCAAAAATGTTTCCGATTACCGCACCGACAGATCCTGCATTTGCGCTCTTTTTTTCGCTTCCCGGAAGCAAAAGGTCTAAAAGCTTTTCTTCTACTTTGTCCTTGCAGCTTTCGCGAAGTGCATCTTCCATCTCGTGCTTTACATTGTTAAAGCCAACAGCCATAAGATCACGAACCATTGACTCAACGTCGCGTCCAACGTAACCGACTTCGGTATATTTTGTAGCTTCTACCTTAATAAAAGGCGCATTGCAAAGCTTTGCAAGACGGCGCGCAATTTCTGTTTTACCAACACCAGTAGGCCCGATCATAAGAATGTTTTTTGGAGTAACTTCTTCTCTAATATCGTCGGCAAGCTTTAGGCGGCGGGTTCTGTTACGAAGCGCAACGGCAACGGCCTTTTTTGCATTCTTTTGTCCGATGATGTACGAGTCAAGTTTTTCTACAATCTGGCGCGGAGTTAAATTCGTCTGTGGAACTGCAGGAATAAGTTCTTTTCCAGCATCGTTAGTTTTAGCAAGTTCTGCATTTTCCATTTAGATTTCCTCCACGGTAATGTTTTCGTTTGTATAGATACAGATATTTCCGGCAATCCTAAGGCTCTTTTCTGCAATTTCGCGGGCACTTAACGTAGAGCCGTCAAGGTATGCAAGCGCTGCTGAATATGCGTAGTTTCCGCCAGAACCGATTGCAAGAACATCGTTTTCAGGCTCTATTACGTTTCCGTCGCCGCTTATTAAAAGAATCTTTTCTTTATTTGCAACAATGAGCATTGCCTCAAGCTTTTGGAGTGAACGGTCTGTTCTCCATTCCTTTGCAAGTTCTACGGCAGAACGTGTAAGGTCTCCGTTAAACTCTTTTACTTTAGTTTCAAATTTATCTAAAAGTGTAAATGCATCGGCAACCGAGCCTGCAAATCCAGTTAATATTTTTCCGTCATAGATTTTTCTTACCTTGCGCGCGTTCCCCTTGCAGACTGTATCTCCAAGAGTTACCTGTCCGTCGCCGGCCATTGCAACCTTTCCGTCTTTTTTTACCGCAATTACTGTAGTGCTGCGGATTTTTGTCTTACTCATTTTTTCCTCCATGCGGATGAGCTTTTCTATAATCGCTTTCAACTTTAGCACGGCTTACATGAGTATAGCGCTGCGTAGTCGAAATACTTGAATGTCCCAGCAGAGCCTGAACCTTTCGGATATCAAGGCCTTCGTTGACAAGGGCTGTCGCAAAAGCATGACGAAAATCGTGAGGCGAAAAATGGTGGTTTATGCCTTCAACACTCGTATACTTTGACAAAATCCAGGCAACTCCCCGCTGTGTAAGCGGCGTTCCTGCCTGATTTATAAATAAGCTTTCAGGTTCTTTTTGAACCTTATTCTTTTTTATGCATTCTTCACGCTCTTTAAGATAAACCTTAAGAGAGTCAAGAGCATCTGCTTCAAAAAAAACAATCCGGTCTTTGTTTCCCTTACCGGTAATTTTTGCCTTACTAAACCCCGGACTAAAGCTTTTTAACGTAAGCGAACAAATCTCACTTACACGACAGCCGGAAGAATAAAGCATCTCAAAAAGCGCCTTATCGCGAGCCGGCCACAAAAGTTTTTTTTCTTCCGGGCTTTTACAGACCTTATACATCTCGTTATCAGTAACAACCTGATGATAAGGCTTATCGCCCCGGACAGTTTTCAGTCTCAAACTTGGGTTTTCTTTAATATAATCAAATTTTCTGCAATAGGCAAATAAAGAACGCACGGCTGCAATATATCTGTTTATGCTTGTGGACTTCTCTCCACGCTCACTAAGACATGGAATTGCATAACGTAAATCATTAAATTCAAGCTCGTCAATAAACTTTGACTTGCCGCAAAAAAATTTAAATTTTTCAAGATCATTTTTATAAGAAATGACCGTGTTTTGCGAAAAACCCTTTATGGTTTTCAGATACACCAGAAACTCATCCACTGCATCTGAAACTGTAATCCGCTCTCCCATGAAAATTACTTATCCGGAGTCTCCTGAGCTTCTTCTCCAGTAGAAGAATGCAGGTAATCGCAGTCAGGATTAATACAAGATTTATACGTACCGTTCTTTTTGTCGTATTTTTCGACCATAAACCAGCCGCACTTTGGACAGGTTGCATCAACCGGCTTAAAATGCGAAATAAAATTACAGGTCGGATAATTTGTACAGCCATAAAATTCTTTTCCACGGCCCTTAGTCTTACGTGTTACAATCTCACCGTTACAGCCCGGCATAGGACATTTTGCAAGTGGAATAGATTTAGTATTATGGCACTCAGGGAATCCCGAGCATGCAAGGAAGAATCCAAAGCGGCCAAGCTTTTTAACCATCGGCTTTCCGCATTTGTCACAAATTTTGTCAGTCTGTTCATCAAGGAATCCCTTAACGCTTTCCTGCTTTTCCATCACTTCGTCAACCTGTTTCTTAAACGGAGTAAAGAAGTCGCCAATCATATTGTTCCATACAAGCTTGTCCTGTTCTATGCTGTCAAGCTCGTTTTCGACATCAGCTGTAAACTTTTCGTTAATCACATCCGGGAACGATTCAACCAGGATTTTACAAATCATGCGTCCAAGCTGAGTTGGAACAAGCTGTTTATTTGAACGTGTTACATAATAGCGGTCAAGCAATACAGAAATAATCGGAGCATAAGTAGAAGGACGACCGATACCCTTTTCTTCAAGAGTCTTTACGATAGAAGCATCAGTAAATCGCGCAGGTCCCTGAGTAAAGTGCTGTTCCGGGTAGAATTTTGTCGCACTAAGGTTTTCGTCTTCTTTAAGAGAAGGAAGGTTTCCGGTAGAGTCTTCTTTTGACGACAACAGGTGAATTACATGATAAAAACCTTTGTCTACAATCTTACTTGCACTTACACGGAATACGGCATCTCCTGCCTGAATCTCGACACTTGTAGTACGAGTCTTTGCATTATTCATCTGAGAAGAAACAAAGCGCTCCCAGATGATTGTATAAAGTCTGAGCTGGTCACGAGTAAGATGCTCTTTTACAGAATCCGGAGTATAAGTTACGTAAGTCGGACGGATACCTTCATGGGCATCCTGCGCGCCTTTTCCTACAGCGTACTGAATCTGCTCTTGAGGCAAATCTTCCGGATGATTTTTAGAAATCCAGTCACGGACCTCGTCCAGAGCAGTCTGAGAAATACGTACAGAGTCAGTACGCATGTAAGTAATAAGACCGACGCGGCTAGAACCGATATTAATACCTTCGTACAATTGCTGGGCAATCTGCATTGTTTTGCGGGAAGTAAAACCAAGCTTGTTTGCCGCTGCCTGCTGAAGTTTAGAGGTTGTAAAAGGCGGCTTTGGACGAACAACCTTGTCCGTATATTTAATTCCAATTACCTTACATTCAGCATTTTTAATTTCATCGATGATTTTATTAACCTGCTCTTCACTCTTTAATACAGGTTTTTCACCCTTGTAAGTTACAAGCTGGGCTGTAAAAGAAGACTTTCCTTTTACAAAGTCTGCATCAAGCGACCAGTATTCTTCCGGCAAAAAGTTTTCTACTTCTTCTTCGCGCTCACAGATAAGACGAAGTGCAACCGACTGAACACGTCCAGCCGAAAGACCGTTTTTAACCTTACACCACAAAAGCGGACTCAAATTATAACCTACAAGGCGGTCAAGAACGCGGCGGGCTTTTTGAGCATTTACCTTTGATTCGATAATTTCGCCAGGATTTTTTACAGCCTCTTTAATTGCAACAGGTGTAATTTCGTTGAATACAATTCGGCCGATTTTTGCTTCTGTTTTATCCTGGAGGGCATTCTTTAAGTGCCATGCAATTGCCTCTCCTTCGCGGTCATTATCGGAAGCGAGCAATACAGTTTCGCTTTTTTTTGCGTCCTTCTGTAATTCCTTTAAAAGCTTTGCCTTTCCGCGAACCGTAATGTATTCCGGCTGAAAGTTGTTTTCAACATCAATCGCAAGTCTAGACTTTGGAAGGTCAATAAGATGTCCCATCGAAGCCTTAACTGTATACCCCGGTCCCAAATATTTTTCAATTGTTTTTGCCTTAGCAGGAGACTCTACAATAACCAGAGTCTGATTTACTTTCTTTTTTGTCTTTGCCTTTTTCTCAGTAGCTTCAGCCATAAAATCCTTCTTTAAGCTCCTTACGCCAGACAACTGAATAATTCTGGCTGGGCTTGAATTAATTTTTGGTCAGGAACTCTTGCAGAACTATCATTTATGTATCTGCAAAAATCCTGGTAATCTTGTATTACCGGAGCCCCGTCTCTAACGTAAAGCTCAGGATCGTTTTTTAATTTATACGCTTCATTCTTTCCGCATCTGACAGAATTTTCTATCTGTCTGCGCGAAAAATCACTTATCCGGCGGCTGCTTTCTGTAAACGCCGTCTGGTGAAAAATCACCTCTCTGCCATAATCCATGGCAAATTCTGCAGTCAGCATGGCCCCGCTGCCAACAGGCGCCTGTATTACAACCGTAGCAGGAGAAAGACCTGCTATAATCCGGTTTCTCTGCACAAACATATACGGCATAGCAACAGCCCCAGGCGGATACTCGCTTAAGATGCAGCCGTCTCCGTCAAGAATCCGCGACGCAAGCTTTGTATGCGCATACGGGACAATAGTGTCAATTCCCGCAGGAATTACAGCCGCAGTCTTTCCGATAGCCCGGCCTGCCTGATCACGCAAACTTTCCGCCCCCCCCGCCGCACTGACTGAATCAGCGGCCTCCAAAGCGCCTTCATGCGCCTTACGGTCAATTCCGTACGCCAGTCCGCTTACAACCGTCACTCCGTCTAAAGCCGCATCCTTTGCAAACTGACGGCAGGCCACAGCAGAATCAGCAGTCATTCGACGCGTTCCAACCACAGAAACCGTCCGTTCGTTTAAAATACCGATATTTCCACGATAAAACAGCATAAACGGCGGATCAGATATTTCCTTAAGCATAAGAGGATATTCATTGTCTGTGTACAAGACCTTAGAAATACCGAGTTTTTGCAGGATAAACCTGTCACGCTCTGCATCTTTAAGTACAGCTTTGCCATTCCAGACAGCCTTTGATGCCCTGTGGATATTTTTAGAAATATCTTCTATAGACTGTATAACAAGGTCATATAAACTGTCAAGTTTATTTAGCAAAAATAATTTTTCTTTTAGAGTCAAAAAAGTCATGCGTGACAGGACTAAAGTCGTAAGTTCATAGTCACTGTCAGTCTTAGTCATAGGTCTTTATTCCTCAAATTCGGCCTTTGTCTTAAGAACCTGCTCTTTAAAGTCCTTTGCCATCTGCTTACGTGCCGGAACATTAGTTGTTTCGATAATTCTGTCGTAAACCTCAACAGCCTTGTCAAACTGATAAGTCCTGTAATAGCAGCGGGCTAAAAGAGTAAGAGCATCAAGGTTTTTCTTTTCGATTGAAACAACAGTTTCCAAAAGAGGAATCGCTTCGTCAGTGCGTTCCTGTTCCGTAAATTCAAATTCATAAAGAACAGCAAGCGCATAAAGTGCACGAGTGTAGCGCTCATCAATTTTAATGGCACGCTTATAAGATTCTTCTGCAAGATTAAGATAATAAGCCTTTTTGTCGTTTCGTCCTACAGCATCATAATCAAGCGCAGTATGAGACATATAAGAAGCACACAAACCTACGTAATAATACAGATTCTGATTATCCGGATAATATTCAAGCGCTGCCTGAAAACTCTTTAAAGCTTCGCCGTACATTTTTTTGTCCATGTAGCGGCTTCCGACAATTTTATGCCAGATTCCAATCTGAGCCTGCGCAAGCTGAATATCTGCAACACGCTCTTCGTATTTTTTTATGGCTTCCTGATAGTCTTCGATAGACTGAGGATTTGCAACACCTTCTTCGATATGCTGCATTCGTATTATGGTCTTATTTGATTTTGTACATGAAGTGAATAACGTAAAAAGTGCAGTCAAAAAAATTGCACAGGAAATTTGTCTTTTCATCCTTCCTCCCATGAAAGTAAGAAAAAATTAACAGCAATGCGCTATCTGCCTGTAGAGCAAGGCAATCACCATATCCCCCTGGTGACCAAAAAGCGCATATATTAAATATATAGTGAAAAACTGCTCAGGTCAAGTTTTATGGCGGTGTCCGCCGCTGCAAAAAGCATAAAAAGAAAGTAAAAGCGGCGGCCGCGTCATCCGGGATTCCGCGTCAGAGCGCTTCATTCCTCCGCGTCTTTATGCTCCGCATAAAATCCGCTCCGGAACGGCTTGGCTTTTAGCATCGCGCTTTGCGCTCGCTTCTCGCCGCCGTCCCTCCTGCCGCTCACCTGGAAGGCGTAGTGTCAGTTCTGGATGCCGTATACACATCAATTTGTATTGATGTGTATAGAAGAATCTCTAAAGTACTAACTATTTTATTCGAGCATCGAAAAATACCGTACTAAATTCTCCTTGTAACTGTTCGTTATAATCAAAATTTTCACAAACATCAAATTGTTTTAGTTTATATGAATCGGAAAAATATAATTTATAAGTTTTATTATTTTTAACAAAATAATAAGCGTATAAATTGTTTGAATCGAAAAAATCTGGTTCTCCGAATTCCTCTGTTATTGTTTTATATTCTTGTCCAAGTTTTACTCTCTCTAAATTTTGCAGTTTCTCTTCAATTTCTTTTTTATAAAAATTTGGTCCTCTATTATCAAAATAAATCCATGTGGGATGTTTATCTTTCTCTGAATTAAAAATGCCAAGTTTATTCAGTTTATACTGACTGTTAAAAGTCAAATAATAAGTAATATATTTTTCTTTGTTGTTATGAAAAGTTTCCCAGTAATCAATATTTATAAAATTGTTTTCAACATTTGTCCCATCCTTAAAAAAAGGAATCATAATTTGCTTTGGCGAACCAAATTTCCATAAAACTTCTCTGTATGTAGTTTCGTAGTCTAGTTCTAATAACTTTCGTTTGGGATAAATTATAATTTTTTTTATTATAAAACATAAAGCAATAATAAATGAAATAAAAATTATTCCAAAAATTTTTTTATTTCTTGACATTCTATAAAGCGTCATTTTTTTATATCCTTTTGATGTATTATTCCGTTATCAATGAAATTTAGGCTAATTAATTTATTGTGATAAAATAAAAGCTGGCAGGAAGAATTTTCACTAATTCTATACATTATAATGTGCTCGTCAGTATTGTCAAAAGGAAAATTATATACTCCATTTGCTACTTCTGGTTTTCCATATTTCCAAAGAACTTCAATTAATGAAGTATTATATTTCAAATTTAATATTGTTGTTCTCGGATGTAAAATCCTGTTTGCTATAAAAAAGAGGACAAATAAAATCAAAACAGAAAAGTATATAAATTGCTTTTTTCTTA
>JAILNY010000067.1 GCA_024691105.1 Treponema sp.
CTGTCCTTCTTCCATTGTCTTTGTACCATAAACCTGACCGCTTTCTGTAATAGCCCAGATAAACCATTTGCCGTCCCAGCATTTAGCCTGAATTGCTTTATCAAGTTTATCACGTTCACAGAGAGCCCATTCACTTTCTGCTTTTTCACCAAGACGAGTAGAAATATCTGCATAAGTTGTAAGACCAAGTCTAAGCTGGAATGCAACAAACAAACTCTGTCCCTTGTAACCAAGCTTAAGACAGTCGTTCCAGTCAGCCAAAAGGCCGCAAGGAAGTCCGTCTGCACCCATTCTTTCAAGGTTAAACAAAAGAGCCTGCTTTAAATGTCCGTAAACAGTTGCTTCACCTTCATCACCATAAGGAACTACTTTATTAAGGAAGTCCCATTTACCTGTTTCTGCAATAAATGCCGGAACCGAATTAAAGAACCACAGACAGTCGTCAGAACGGAACTCACCCGGTTCTGGAGTCTTTTCGTGACCAGGATTATGATCCTTTTTAATTACAGGAATTGCACCACCGCACTTAACCTGACCAGAAAGCATTCTTACAAGACGCTCTTCTGCTTCTTCAGGAATTGCTGCTGCAACACCAAGAATATCCTGAACACTGTCACGATAACCAAGTCCGTCACGTTCACCATTATAAATAAGAGAAGCTGCACGGCTCCATGCAAATGTAATAAGACAGTTATAAAGTCCCCACACATTGATTGTATGATTGATATCTTCATCTGGAGTATTTGCAACAAAACTTCCGAGGCGTGCGTGCCATGTCTCTTTAAGTTTTGCAAGTTCTTTTTCTGCACGGTCAAGATTTCCAAATTCTGCAACTATCGGCTTACCTGTTACCCATGCATCACCAATACCAAACATAACAAGGATTTCTTTAGATTCACCCGGCTTTAATGTAATTTCTGTCTCAACAGAACCACAAATGTTATCGCCGTAAGCAAGAGAGTTTGTACATTTTCCGTTTTTAACAGCATCCGGATGTTCGTAGTTTCCGTATGTTCCGATGAATGCTTCGCGGCTTGTATCAAATCCTGTTAATGGAGCTTCGCAAAGTGCCATCCATGAGTGCATTCCCTGTTCACCAAAGTCAGCGTTAGGAAACTGCTTGTAAAGGTTATCGTGAATCGCAAAGCGCAGCATATTGTCGCGCTGTTCACCCTTTGAGATAAATACAGAATACTGTAAGTTTACCTGATCCTGTTCTGTGCTCCACTGATTTGTAAGTTCGCAGTAAGTGAATGCTGAAAGTTTTCTTTCCTTTGAATCGTTGTTAGTTACCTTAAGTCTCCAGTACTCAAAGTTCTGTCCAAGTGGAACATAGTACAATGCTTCTGATCTAATAGAAGAATATTCAGAAGTGATTTTTGTATATGCAGTACCATGACGACATTCGCTCTTATACTGGTCAAGAGGTTTTCCTACAGGCTGCCACGAAGCAGACCAGAAATCTCCAGAATCACGATCGCGAAGATAAAAATAACGTCCCGGCTGATCCATTGGAACTGCATTAAATCTAAGGCGCATAAATCTTCCCTGTGCACCTGATTTATAAAAACCGTATCCACCGGCATTGTTTGTAATAACAGCTCCGTAAACTGTTGAACCAAGGTAGTTACTCCAGCTTGTAGGAGTATCAGGTCTTGTGATTACATATTCTTTTGCTTCATCATCAAAATAACCGTATTGCATTTTATCCTCACTTCTAAAAACGCGCATATTTTTGCACGTCAAGTTAGTTGAAATTATAAATTAATTCTACAATGAAGGTTTGTTTTTTGCAATCTGTTTTTAATAACACCATTCAAAGCCCGCTCAAAAATGATACTTTTTTACTATAAAAAAGACAAAAATCACAGTTTATCTGTTATACTGTTTTTATGTATGAAATTGAACTTAAAGCACATGTTTACGACAGGCAGAAAACAATCTCTCTTGTAAACAACTTTGCAACCTTTCTTGGAACAACCATAAAAGATGACACATACTTTCATCTTGAGCGCAACCCGAATCTCGAATCCGGCGCCGCACAAGACCCGACAAATGGCCCGGCCGACTCGCTTCCCCGCGCACCAAAACATCTCACATGCCGCATCCGACACGAAATCCACACAAATCCTGACGGCACATCCGATACACGAGACCTTCTTACCTACAAATCAAAAGAAGTCCGCTCAGATTCAAACGGCGCATCTTACGAAGTAAACGAAGAAAACGAAACTTCACTTTCAGAACCAGAAGCCTTAAAAAAACTTTTGCTTGATTCAAACTGGAGCATTGCCTACACCAAACACAAGGACGTCACCGAGTGGACCTGTGCCACTCCATACGGAGACGCCCACATCGAACTTTGCAATGTTCCGCCGCTTGGAGATTTTCTGGAAATTGAAATTGTAAAAGAAAACTGCGATAATGAAAGCAGTATCAATGAACAGTTAAAACAGCTCATACTAAAAGCCGGGCTTAGCTTAACTGACATTGAAAAAAAATATTACAGCGAGCTTTTAAAAGAAGCTTCCGGAGGAAAAAATGTTTAACCGACCAAAATTTAAAAAAGATGCTAAAGAGCAGCTAAAAGGAAATTACGTTCTTGCCGTTCTTTCATCTCTTATCATTACTGCAATTTCAATAATCATAAAGCTTTCAACTGCACGTCTCAGCTCAAAACCTCTAGCTAATTTTTTTATTGTTATTTTTTCTTTTATTGTTGCTGCAGTGTTACGTTATGCTTATTTATCTCTCTGCACAAAAATTGCAGACAAAAAAGAAAAAGTTACTTTTAATGATTTTACATCAGGACTTTCTCTTGCAAAACCGGCTATTCTTGCTGAATTATGGAAATCTCTCTTTCTTATTCTCTGGGCACTTATCTGCATAATTCCTATAACAGCCATTGTTGTAGTTCTTGCAGTTTCAAGCCTTCTCAAAACTCTTGGCGGCTCTCCTAGTGCACAGATGATTGAAAATTATTTTGACATGCTTTTCTCTGATCCAGAAATGTTTGCTTCATGGATTGTTAATATCTTTTCTGACTATCTTGTTATTGCACTTATCGCAGTTATACTTTTTATTTTATTTATAATCATAATGGTTGTAAAACGCCTTCAGTATTCACAGATGGAATACATCATCACAGAAAACAAAAATATTTCTGTACGCAAAGCAATGCGCCTCAGTATTGAATTTACAAAAGGTAACAAGGGCAATCTTTTTGTCATGGCCTTAAGCTTTATCGGATGGTTCTTACCTATATTAGTTGCAACAATACCTATTCATTCCTCTAACTTAAGCAATCCTGACAAAAAAATGTTTATATCAATAATAGGTTCAATTCTGGCATCATTCATAATTCCTTATATCACAGTTGCATTTATAAATGCCTATCGTTCAATAAAAAGCACTACACTGAACGCTGGCAATGTAAATCAGGAAGACATTCAGTAATTTATCGGAGAACTTAAAATGAATACACCACAAATCAACCCTCAGCAGATTTCTCAGAGTACACCTAAAAAGACAAAAAAATCCGGCTCTGGCGGTCTTGTTGCATTAATCATTATTGTAATCCTGACTCTTGGCTTTGCAAGTTTTGCATACCTTTCCGGAGACACACCATCTGACTCAGCAAACTCAATCGTTTCTTCTTCAAAGGAACGCATTCAAAACTTTTCTTTCTCTTCAACAAAAAAGGTCAATGTATTTGAAAACGATTACATCGCAAAACTCTACATCACTGGTATTATCCAGGACAAAAACAAAACATACTGTCAGGAGTGGCTCTTAACCACCATCAAAGATTTAGCCGCCGATCCTAAAAACAAAGGCATCATTCTTTTTATCAACTCTCCCGGCGGAGCAGTTTACGAATCAGACGAAGCTTATCTTGCCCTTAACGAATATCGCAAAACAAGAAAACCAGTCTGGGCTTACCAGGGACAGCTTGCTGCAAGCGGCGGCTACTACATCTCTTGCGGTGCTGAATACATCTGCGCAAACCGCAACACACTCACAGGCTCAATCGGTGTTATTGCAGGTCAATCAATCGACCTCACAGAACTTATGAGCCGCTACGGAATAAAATCAAAAACCTTTACTGCAGGTAAAAATAAAAACATGCTCAACTACAACAATCCGTTAACAGAAGAGCAGGAAAAAATCATGCAGTCAATTGCCGATGAATGCTACGATCAGTTTACTTCAATCGTTGCCGTAAACCGCAGTCTTCCAATAGACACAGTAAAGAAACTTGCCGATGGAAGAATCTACACTGCAAAGCAGGCACTCGATGCAAAGCTTATCGACAGAGTATGTTCTTTTGATGAAGCAACAAATGCGATGAAGGCAAAATATAATTTTGTCGGAGTTGATGTTGAAGAATTTTATTATGAGCCAAAAACTTCGTGGTACAACCTGCTTTCAGAATCATTATCAAAAGCATCTCCACTTTCTCAGAGCACAGAAAACCGAATACTCGATTTAATGACTCAAGACATTAAATATCCGGCATATCTTTACAAATAAAAATCCCGCGCCATAAAAACGCAGGACTTTAATAAGAGCAAAAAAAAACGCACTTCATTGAAGTGCGTTTTTTTTACATGTTAATCCATTGACTGACAATCGCGTAAATCTGTTCCATACTAAGCGGCTTAGTTAAAAAATAATTACTTCCTAAATCAGCCACCTTATCAGAAAGCCCAGGTTCCTTTAAAGCCGTAACAACAACAATATACGGATTTCCAAACTGAGCGTCAGACTTTAATCTTTTGCAAAGCGAAAAACCATCAACGCCAGGCAAATCCAAATCAAGAATCACAAATCCAGGTTTTACATTTGCCATTATAGCGCCCGCTTCAAATCCGTCAAACGCCTGATGAATTTTTCTATCCGGAAAATTCTTTTCCAGATATTTTCTAATAATATTATTCAAACCCCTATCATCATCTACGATAAGAATTTCATTTGCTCCTGCCGAATTTTTTTCATTCAAAATTTCTTGCAGTGATTCAGGAATCTGACTTCCTCTTTTAATCAAAAAATCTGCAAGATTTTCTGGTGTTACCCTAAACTGCCCGCCCGGAGTTGTATAGGCTGCCAAATGTCCAGCCTTTATCCAGTTTATTGCAGTCTGATTTACAACACCACAAATATTAGCAACTTCGAGAGCAGAAAAAACTTTAGATTTTTTATTTCTCTGTGCCATATAATTCCTTTACCTTCTTTATTAATTGTATCGCAAATCCGTTTTTTAATAAATATAAAGTTATTTTTTCTTCATCTTTTTTTGTTTTTTTACATTTTGAATATGCTCTCAAGCATAATTTTTCTTCTGAATTTTCCTCAAAAAATTCATCTAGTGCCTGTGATGCAATATCGCGTGCAATTCCCCTCGAAGCAAGTTCCCCTGCAAGCTTTGATCTGCCTTCTGCGTGGCTTATCATTCTGTTTCTAAGCCAGACACGGGCAAACCTTGAATCATCAAGATATTTTTTTGACTCAAGATAATCGAGTGCTTTTTCAATATGAATTTTATCAAAGCCCTTTGCAACAAGCTTTGACGTAAGCCCAAGACGATACTGTTCACTTCTGTTAAGGTAATCAAGCGCTTTCTGTTCACAGGCAAAGCACAAGCCTGCATCAATCAGTTCTTCCTCTTTTTCATCAGTAAACTCGGCATCAGGGGCAAGCTCGTCCTCGCCGACAAGAGAAAGATAAACAGTCCGCAGAAAAAAAGAAGGTCCCGACACCGTTGTAATTTGCATACATCCGGGCGAGACCCACTTTGTAGAAAGAATAACCAAAACCTAGCGTTTAGAGAACTGGAATCTTCTACGAGCACCTTTCTGACCGTACTTCTTACGCTCAACCATACGAGAGTCGCGTGTAAGATATCCGTTAGATTTGAGTGCTGTGCGGCAATCCTGATCAACCTGAAGGAGTGCACGTGAAATACCATGCAAACAAGCAGCAGCCTGTCCGTTAAGACCACCACCAGTTACGTTAATAAGGATATCAAATTTATTGTCGTTTGATGTAACAAGCAAAGCCTGGTGAACAAGGCGAACCTGGTCAGCTGTTGCAAAATAATCTTTTACATCTTTTCCGTTTACAGTAATTTTTCCTGAACCTTCGCGCAAAAATACACGAGCAGTTGCAGTCTTTCTTCTTCCTGTTCCAATAGCAATATTCTTTACCATATCTGACTCCTATTAAACTTCCAATGCCTTTGGATTCTGTGCTGCATGTGGATGTTCAGCACCTGCATAAATCTTGCAGTTACCCATAATAGCGCGTCCAAGACGTCCATGTGGAAGCATTCCTGCAATTGCAATCTTCAAAGGATCTTCTGGATGGCGTTCGATAAGTTTTTCAAATGTATGAGTCTTAAGACCACCAACAAATCCAGTATAGTTATGATAAAGTTTGTCTGTTTCTTTGTTACCAGTTACAGCAACTTTGCCAGCATTGATGATTACTACATAATCACCCATATTCTGATTTACAGCAAATGAAGCCTTGTTCTTTCCGCGTAATACAGATGCAGCCTTTGCAGCAACGCGTCCGAGCGGTTTACCAGCAGCGTCAATAATGTACCATGTACGTGCCTGATCGCTTTCTTTTACAAAAATAGTTTTCATTGTATATACCTTAACAAATAAAGTTATCCCAGCAACTTAAGATTGCATCTTCTTAAATGCTGAATTTAGTGATGAGCATTCACTAAATTAATATACGGGGAACACTAATATAGCTTTTAAAGACTCTTTATGTCAAGAGCCATGCGCTGTTTTACCCTTAAATTTCGATATTCGTGCATGCGCATGGTTCGAGTTTGCACTTCAAACTCTCATTCTGTTCTTATCCGAATTCAGCCATGCGCTGTTTTACCCTTAAATTTCGGTATCCGTACATGCGCATGGTTCGAGTTTGCATTGCAAACTCTCATTCTGTTCTTATCCGAATTCAGCCATGCGCTGTTTTACCCTTAAATTTCGGTATCCCTGCATGCGCATGGTTCGAGTTTATTTATTTATCCTGATTTTTTGCAGCTTCGAGTTCTTCTTTTTTTGCTTCTCTTTTATCTTTGATATCTGCAGCGCCGATTAAAAGTGAAATCAAACCGATAAATGCAGCAAGAACTGGAGCAAAGCCCTTTAAGAACTGAATAACTTCTTCTCCCCAGTTAAGATATCCTGGAATTACAGAAAATACTGTAAAAGCAATAAAAATCAAACCTAAAATAATAGCAGCCATGTTTTCTCCTTTATCATTTCCGCCTGCACTTTTGCAGAACTATAGTATAAAAAATATATCCGTAAAAAAGGGTTCAGTCAACAACAATGCGTGCCTTCAATTCTTTACACACATCCCTTTTTCGCATTGTTTCGCGTTTGTAAAGCAAACGCTCTGTCACTTCTTGGTATCTTTCTTTCTTAACAGATATCCCTTTTTCGCATTGTTTCGAGTTTGCGTGGCAAACTCTCTGTCGCTTCACGTTACCGTCTCTCCTTTGCCTACATCCCGACTTCGCGTTGTTTCGAGTTTGCGCGGGCATTGAAAAGACATCAGCGCTCGTGCGTCCTATACCAGCACGCGGCTTAAAACCATATACAAAATAGTTCCGCCAAAAATGCTCAGCATGCTGTTATTCTTCCACAAATGCAAACCGACCGTCACCGCAAGCGAAACGACCTCCGCAATCCCAAAAGGCCGCGTCATAAAATTAACATCCTTAAAACAATAAACAAGCAAAACCGACATCACCATCGGCGGAATATATTTTTCAATAAAACGCAAAATCGCAGGCGGCTCTCGCTTAGAAAATAACACAAACGGGAAAGCCCTCAACAAAAAAATTATCACTGCAGAAACAAATACCGCCATCAGCGCCTGGACAAGAGTCAATTTCATTTCATTTCCTCCAATCCGCGCGCTGCAGGGTTTCCGTGAGTTTCGCTCGCCTCGGAATTTGCTGAATTTTCAATCGGTCCGTGCTCTGCGTGAGTTTCGCGCTCCGCGGTCTTTTTCTTTGCAAGCATTATGCAGATAATTCCTACACAAATCGAAAGCAGCAGAATATTTTCACTTGAAATAACCTTAAGTCGAGACAAAGCAATACACAAAACTGTCGCACAAAGCCCGATTACCGGCGGAACAAAATCATGCGACTTTTTAATCTGTTCAATAAGAAGAACAGCAAAAAGCGTAGTCAACGCAAAATCAACACCCTTAAAATCAAATGGAATCAAAGAACCCGCAATTGCTCCAATTACGCTTCCTAAAATCCAGTATGAATGATTTAAAAGCGCAATCGTTCCGTAAAAAGAACCAGCATCCTCATTTTTGGGAAGAGGCGTACAAGTCATAAGAGCGTAAGTTTCATCCGTAAGGGCAAAAACAAGATACGGCTTCCACTTTCCGACATTTTTAAATTTTTCTATAAGTGAAAGTCCATAAAAAATATGTCTGATATTTAATAAAAGCTGTGCCACCGCAACAGCCCCAAGCGACGCCCCCGAAGCAAAAAGTCCCACTGCAAGATACTGCCCGGCTCCTGCATAAATTGTAAGACTCATAATCGGTGCAAGCCACCACGGATACCCCGCCTTAACAAGCATCAGTCCAAACGGAATTCCGATTGCAATATATCCAAAAAAAACCGGAAGTGTCAGTTTTACAATTTTAAAAAAGTTTGAATTATTCATAGCTGCGATTTTTTATTCTTCAATAATGTGATCTAAGGCTTCTACATTGCCGGAAAGATAATCTTCTATCGCCTTCTGACTCATTGGCTTTCCTCGCAAAAATCCCTGTACCGTTTTACAATTCAATTCCCGCAGAATCAAAAGCTGGTCAATTTTTTCAACTCCCTCTGCAATTGTATCAAGCCCCATTTTTGTTACCATAGAAATAATGGCATTTGTTATATTTTCCGAAACACCATTTTCTTCAGTTATTGACTGAATGAATGACTTGTCAATCTTTAATGTCGTAAGCGGTAAAATCTGAAGATATCTTAAAGATGAATATCCTGTTCCAAAGTCATCAAGCGAAATTCCAAAACCGCGCTTTTTAACTTCATCCAAAACAGCAACCGCCTTTTCCGTATCGTTAATCAAAACGCCTTCTGTAACTTCAATCTCAACATGAGCAGGATTTACCCCAGTCTCTTTTACCGCCGCATCAAGCATAACCAAAAAGTCGTCATCCATCAGTTGAACCGGAGAAGCATTTACCGACATCGTTCCATTGTAATTAAATTTCTCCTCCCACTCACGCTGACACAAAAAAGCCTTCTTCAAAACCCATTCGCCGAGAACCTTTATAAAACCGCTTTCTTCTGCAATCGGAATAAAATCCTCCGGCGAAATTTTTCCAAGTTCCGGCTCGTTCCAGCGCAAAAGTGCTTCAAAACCACGAAGCTCATTTGTCGAAATATTAAACTGTGGCTGAAAGAATAATTCAAACTCGCCATTCTCATAAGAAGAAGGCATCTTTGTCCTGTACTGCAACGCACGCAAAAAAGCCTTCTGCATCTCTGGCGTAAACATCATTACTCGGTGCTTGCCAGCCCTCTTTGCAGAATGCATTGCAAGATCCGCAAACTTAATTAAATCTTCGCTTTCTGTTGTATTATCAGGATAAACAGAAATTCCACCAGAAACATAAATACTTTCTTTATCAAAAGCCTCAAGAATTGCATCGCTTATTGTATAAAGTGAATCTACGTTGGTAATATTTTTCACCGTAACAATAAATTCATCTCCACCAAAACGATAAACACTTTGATTTTCGCGTTCAAAAGATTTAAATATTCGTGCAGCCTTAATCAAAACTCTGTCTCCAGCCTGCTGTCCCTTTGAATCATTCAACGATTTAAAATTATCAATATCAAAGAAAATCAAACCGACGTGAAGCGCTTTCTTATTTGCTTCATCAATAATTGCAAAATAATCTTTATAAAACTGAAATCTATTTGGAAGAGCCGTCAACGTGTCTGTTACAAGCGAAAGCTTTAACTGCTCTGTATATCTGATTTTTGCCGTGATATCTGTAAAAGTAGCAACTACAAGGTCATCGTCATTCGACTTAAATTCAACCGAAAACCAGGAATCATTTTTTTCGTAATGAAAAGTTTCTGCAAAAAGGCGTTTTGTATCCTGCGCCTGAAAACACATTCCAACAAGATCAATATCTGGGCAAACCTTTTTTTCAACTTCAGAAAGCAAAGTATTATCTGAAATCTGCATCATCGCTTTTCCAAATTCTGAATTTGCATAAAGAATTTTAAAATCAACTTTAGACGACTTTTTTTCCAAAGACTTTAATACTAAAAGAGGAATTTTTACAGTTTCGATAATATTTTTAAAGTCAAGATTTTCAGATGACACAACTATAATATATAGTAAATAAAGTGCTTTGTCAAAAACGTAACTTTCTCTCTTTTTATACTGTTTTATTTCCGATAATAGATTTATGAAAAAGACAATTTTTTTAACAGCCGCATTATTCACAATTTTTACAGGAACTTTATTTTCGCAGCAGCAGAATCTTAAAACTGTCAACGAAGGTCCAAAAAAATTTGAATTTAAATATCAGGAAAATGATTCCTACAGAATTCTCTCTACCGTAGAAGAATATGTTTACATAAATAATATTCCGCATCATACATCAGAAATCATAAACCGTGTCAGCGTAAAAGTTACTTCCGTTGATACAGAAGAAAAGTCAGCCATCAGCGAAGGCTCATTTATGACTACCGAAAACAGCACTCTTACCGGGGTTGCAAAAGCGCTGTCCTACGGCGATGAATATAAGAGCGTTTTTAAGCGCGACAGACTCGGCGTTTACACAATCGAAGACAAATATTTTATGCCGACAGTCCGAGATGTTCCGGTTTTTCCAGATTATGAACTTTCTCCCGGCGATGAATGGACTTACCAGGGCCACGAAGCTCACGATTTACGCCGCCAGTTTGATCTTCAAAAACCATATAAAGTTCCGTTTAACGCACAATACACGTATCTTGGCGTTGTTACTCAAAACGGCAAAAAATACGATCTGTTCCAGGTTTATTACGAACTGGAATTTACTCTTAACACCAGCTCCCTTGCACGCGGTGCCGGCGAAACACCTAAAAAGACAACAGGGTTTTCAAGCCAGCTTATTTTCTGGGACAACGATAAGGGAATGATTGATCATTACATGGAATCATTCAAAATTGAAATTACAACAACGTTCGGCAACATTTTAACATTTGCCGGCACCGCCCACGCCGAAGTCACAGAATTTGAACGCACTGCTACACCGGAAACAGTTCAGGATGTAGAAAAAAAGATCAACGAACTTGGAATAAACGATGTTCAGGTAAAATCAACTGACAAAGGTCTAACTCTCAGCATAGAAAACATCCAGTTTAAGCCAGACTCTGACGTTCTTCTTTTGTCAGAAAAGCAAAAACTCGATAAGCTTGCAGAGATCTTAAAGGCTTATCCAAATAACGACCTTTTGATTACCGGCCACACGGCTCTCCGCGGAACTGCAGAAAGCCGACAGGAATTGAGCGAGCAGCGAGCCCAATCCGTTGCCGACTATCTTATCCGCACTGGTGTAAAAGACAAATATCATATCTTTACCCAAGGCAAAGGTGCCGAAGAACCAATTGCCACAAACTCAACAGAAGAAGGCCGCAAAAAAAATCGCCGCGTAGAAATTACAATAATGGACTAACATCCTCATAAAACTGAGACAAAACTTGTGCTGCAATTATAAATCAGGCACAAGTTTTATCGTACAGGTAACCGGCAAATGGTCTGAATATCCGCTTTTGCTAAAAATCTGATACCTTGCCGGAGTTCCATCCTCATTTATAATTTCAGGTTCTTCTTCCACAGTGAATTTTACAATTCCTTCATTTCTATTACAAAAAAAGTGATCTATTCTTTCCCATTTTCCATTAAAATAATAAGAACCTTTTTCCTGATTTTCATATTCATTCCACGGGGAATAAACATTAACCGCCTTATTTTCACATTCATCAAGTTCTGTAAAATACAATTCTTTTCCTTTGCCACGACCGAACTCTCCGATATCCTTATTAAAATCCCCTGCGGCAATACAAAAAAATTCTGGCTCCCTTTTTTTTTCAGCACAGTTCCGTGATTTTAAAAGACCTGCAAGAACAGTTTCCTGCCATTGTCTCCATTTTTCACTTTCTAAAGCTCCTCCAGACTTTGACTTCCAGTGATTAACAAAAAGCTTAAATCTTGAGTGCCCGCCATTTTGACACCTGTCATCAGTATTAATTGTAAGTTCTATAATCGGTCTAAGGTCAGGCATTTTTCCTTCACCTTTTTTTCGACCTTTTTTCTTTCCGACTTTTTTTTCCTTTTCTGTTCGTATATCAATATTATGAAAAGCAACATCTTCTATTTTATATTTTGAAAGAACTGCACAACCGATGCTAGAGCCCTCATTTTTCCCAAACGCAGCATACAAATATTTTTTATTCTTAAACCATTCGTTTTCGCTCAGATGATTTGAAATATCATATATAATTTTTTCATTTTCAATTTCTTCCATAACAAGAATATCAGAATCAAATTTTTTTATCATCGAACAAAGTCTGCCAATCCGCTGCTCATAAAGCTCGCTGTTCCACGTATCAGCTTTTCTAAATTCAGAATATTCAATTCCGTCATTATTTCCATCAAAAAAAGTCTGAACATTCCAATTTGTAATTGTTACATTCTGCATCGTACCAGAGTTATTTCCGGCATAACATCCAAAAAACAAAACCAAAATCAAAAAAAATAAAGAGACAATTCTCTGCATAAAACCTCCTAAAAGTTTGCAGTATCTGATATATAGATACTTTTTTTTATGCAAAAAATGTCTCTTTTTTTTAAAAAATTCTAAAAAAAAGCAGGTTATCTGCCTGCTTTTTTCTATATTTATACGTTGAATTTAAAGAAAAGCACGTCTCCATCCTGAACAACGTAATCTTTTCCTTCAATACGATACTTTCCGGCTTCTTTTATCTTTGCCTCAGTACCATAAGTTTTAAGATCGTCAATTGTATAAGCTTCGGCCTTAATAAAGCCTTTTTCAAAGTCGGTATGAATTACACCGGCTGCCTGTGGAGCTTTATCTCCCGCATGAATTGTCCATGCGCGGCATTCGTCCTGTCCACCAGTAAAGAATGTTGCAAGTCCCATAAGATTATATGTCTTACGAGCAAGAACGTTTAAGCCAGATTCACTTAATCCAACAGAATCCATAAACTCTTTGCGTTCTGCTTCATCTTTAATATCCGAAAGATCTGATTCAAACTTACCGCAGATTACAACAACCTCAGATTTTTCTGATGCAGCAATTTTCTTTACAGTTTCTACGTATTCGTTTGTGCCTTTTTCAATTGTATCTTCATCAATATTGCATACATAAAGAAGAGGCTTCATGGTCAAAAGGAACATATCCTTTACTGCAAGTTTCTCATCATCAGTTAAATCTGCAAGACGGGCACCTTTTCCATCTTCCAAAAGTGGTTTAATTTTTTCAACTGCAGTGGTCCATGACTTAAGTTTCTTTTCTTCTTCTTTACCAAGGGCACGAATCGACTTTGTTACCTTTTCCTGTCGCTTTCTGATTGTCTCAAGGTCAGCAAGCGCAAGTTCCATGTTAATTGTAAGAATATCACTTTCTGGATCAATTCCTGCTTCAACTTTAGCATCATCACGAACATGCATAATATCAGGATTATCAAAACAGCGTACAACATGCGCAATTACAGAACATTCACGAATATTTGCAAGAAACTGGTTTCCAAGACCTTCACCCTGAGAAGCGCCTTTAATAAGACCTGCGATATCTACAAATTTAACAGTCGCAGGAGTTTTCTTTTTAGGCTGAAAAACGCTCGCAATAAAATCCAGACGCTCATCTGGAAGATCTACGATTCCGATATTAGGATCAATCGTACAGAAAGGAAAATTTTCTGCCTGTGCCGGAGCAGCAGTTAATGCCGAAAAAATTGTTGATTTACCAACATTAGGTAATCCTACGATACCACATTCTAATGCCATATTCTTTCTTCCTTATATAACTAAGAAAGCCGAATTTAATAAAATTCAGCCTTCTAAAAAAATCTATCTTATCTTTAAGAACAAACCAACCAAAGCAACTGTAAACAAAAGCTGCATAATCAAAAACTTGATTACAACCTGAGTTGCTGACCAGCCACGCTTTTTTCTCATGTGATCATGAAGTGGAAAACGAATGTCCTTAAAAATACTGATCTTAAAGAATCTTAACAATGCAACCTTAACTAATCCCATTCCACCGTTTACAAGAATGATTGAAGAAATTGCAAAAATCAAAAAAGGATTTCCAGAAACCATTACACTTGCACCAAGGAAAAAACCAAGAGCACGGCTTCCGGCATCGCCCATCATTACTTTACTAGGATATGCATTATGCCACAAATATCCCATCAAAACTCCGGCCATAGCAAAAGAGATTGCACCCCAGTTTGCACCAGTTGCAAGATGAGGAACTAAAAGATAACCGGAAACTTCTTTGTGTCCAAGCACAAAATAAAAAATACAACCTAATGTAATTAAAGCAACAAGAATAAGCATACTTGAAAGCCCATCAACACCGTCAGTACAATTTGTTGTATTTATCGAAGTCCACAAAATAATTGTACTAACAATAATGTAAATCCATACAGGGATTTCAATTGTTTTTGTCAGGAATGGAAGCCAGAAATAAACTTTACCGTCTGCTGATGCATTTGCTAAAAAGTAATACAAGCAGGCAGAAGCTGCAAGACAAATTACAAGATCCAATGCACCCTTAAGATATTCGCCCCAGCTTTTTACACTGCGGTCATCAAGATAACCTGTCAACATAGAAAGCCATGTCAAAGCAATAATACAAGCCTGCAATGGCGAAAGCGGAATACATAAAACGCAGATTACAACAAAAATCGTTATAAAAACAATACCGGCACCAGTAGGCTTTCCTTTTGCATCTGCTGCATGCTCTGTAAATTCTCGACCTCTGTCATGAGGAAGTTTGTCATAAAATTTTGGAACTAACTTTACAGAAAGAATAAATCCAAGATATAAAGCAATTACAATCAAAACTGTAAAAGACTGCAAAAGCCTGGCAGGGCCAAAATTATTTTGTAGCAGAGAACCCAGATAAAAAAGCATGAATGCCTCCAAACCAGTCTATTTATTACTATATAAATATATAACTTTTCCAAAATAAAAAAAAGCCTGGCAGCTACCTACTTTCCCACAATTAAGCAGTATCATCGGCGTTAGAGAGCTTGACTTCCGTGTTCGGTATGGGAACGGGTATTTCCTCTCCACTATGGCCACCAGGCATTTATTACTTTGAGCTGTAAAAGAAGCACTCAGCCGGCTGTAACACCGGGGAATTACTTCCTCTTTTGTTAAAGGAAAACACAATGTATGTCGTGCAGAAACCTTAAACGAAAATGATAATATGGTCAAGCCTCACGACTTATTAGTACTGCTCGACTGAACGCCTCACGACGCTTACATCTGCAGCCTATCAACCTGGTAGTCTCCCAGGAGTCTTCAGGAGGATTAAATCCTCAGGGATGTCTAATCTTGAGGTGGGCTTCCCGCTTAGATGCTTTCAGCGGTTATCCCTTCCGAACTTAGATACCCAGCACTTACCCTTGGCAGGATAACTGGTAAACCAGAGGTTCGTCCACTTCGGTCCTCTCGTACT
>JAILNY010000083.1 GCA_024691105.1 Treponema sp.
TGCTATTCAAGATAGATTTAAGGGAACAGAAGCTTATTTGTTATCTTATGCAGTTAAATATCAATGTGTCCCGTTGATAAAATTGTTATGCAAAAACAATCCTGATTTGATGTATGTAAAAGATGTAAAAAATGAAATATCTTTATTGCATTGGGCTGTGGGTTTTAGGAAATACTATTCTGCAAAAGCATTGTTGGATTGTGGAATGAATCCTGATTTCCCTGGTGAATTTAATGAAACACCTTTATACACTGCTGCAGGATTTTCATATACAGGATTTTGTGATAATGATACAAAAATGATTAAGCTTCTGCTTGATTATAATGCAGATCCTGCAATTTCGATTATTATTGATGAAGAAACTGAAAGAACTGTGGCAGGTTACGATTTTGGTAAAACGCCATTAATGAATGCTCTAGGTTTTGGTGATAATGTTCCAAAGCTCAAACTTCTCGTTGAACAAGGACATGCAGATATAAATCAGAAGTGTAAAACAGGTTCTACTGTTGCAGTAGATGCTTTAGGTATGAGGAATGTTGATGCAGCATATTATTTGATTGTACAAAAAAAAGCTGTAGTAAATGAAACTTATATAATAAATCCTATTTTGTCATCGGACATTCCAACAGAACATAATCCTGTAGATTTATTACGCTATTGGATTTTTGACTTAGACTCTGTGGAATATAGAAAAAAAATGGAAATTGTTGAAGAGTTTAAAAGACAAGGTGTTGATTATTTTTCTAAAGAAATTCCTGATGACATTATTAAGCAGATAAAACATTTATATCCAGATATATGGGAAGAATATCTAAAGGTTTATTAAAAAACTATACATTCTTTTCAGATGCTTTTTTGATTCGCATGGATATGGATTGATTTGACTAACGGCATTCGCTAAAGACACGTATCTTTCCCGGTTAGCTGGTGGAGGGCGGCGTCTGGCAGCGAGCGCAAAGGCGCGAAGATCCAGTTCAGCTCCTTTGCCTTAGAAAGTGAGCCTTCGTGTGATGCCTTGATTTCTGCAATAATCCTAGGAAACATTATACTACATTTCGCGTTTAGTTTTAAGTGCCAGACTATTAGCGCAGCCTTGCTCGTATCATCAATCAGTTTGTCAAAAAAGGTATAGAATTAGAAAGAAACTTGCGTTTTTTTGAGTTTTTTTTCACTTTTTTTCATTTTTTCGAGGAATTTTTTATAATCTGCACAATGATATATATAGCAAAAATGTGTCTGCACAAAGTGCCGCAAACCGCATTCCTGGACACCGGAATCCAGACTGCTCGCTGCCAGCTTTTGGGCCTGCGGCATTATGTCTAATCCACACAGAGGCGGTTGTCACAAATTGTGCGTCACTGTTTTTGCAAATCTATTTCTTTGTGAGGTTAAAATGACACGCAAAATTAAAACAGTTGATGAGTTAACTTTTAGTGATGACGGAATGTTTCAGGAAGTATTAAGGGATTCTAAAATTTCTGCTGAGCTTGTTGAATTGCTGCTTGGCGTCAAAGTTGATCATGTCGAATACCCGGAACTTGAAAAAGTCATCGAGCCTTTTTATACAACAAAAGGTGTTAGGCTTGATGTGTATCTTAAAGACAATAATAAAGTGATTGATGTCGAACTCCAATGCTACCCTCAGGAAGCGCTTGGTAAACGGATGCGCTATTACGAAGCGATGCTTGATATGGATGCGCTCATGAAAGGCGAAGATTATTCACAGCTTAAAGACAGTTATGTACTTTTTATCTGTAAATATGACCCGTTCCACGATAAAAGCGGAAAAGCGTTCGGGCTTTCCCGCTATACGTTTACAAACAGCTGCAGGGAAAATAATCAGGTAGAATTGAATGACAAAAGCCATAAAGTCGTTTATAATTCAAGCTGTTACGAGAACGAAAAGGATGAACGTATAAAAGCGCTTTTGCGGTATGTGCAGAAGAACGAGCCTGGAGAAGATGATTTATCCAACCGGTTAAATGCGCTCGTCAAGAAGATTAAAGAGAACGAGGAGTTCAGGAGGATTTACGCCGCCATGAATTTACACGACAGAGATATCAGAAAAGAAGGCTTTGAAGACGGCTTGGAGAAGGGCTTGGAAGAGGGATTGGAACAGGGAAGCCGGCAAAAAGCGGTTGAAAATGCTGTAATGCTTGTAAAAAAATATAATGCGAGTGCCGAGGTTGCGGCAAAAGATGCAGGTGCCCCTCTTGAAAAAGTATTAGAAGCACTTGAGTTAGTTTCTGAAGGAGTTTAGAAGAGAAAGATATATAGCTTGAAGAGGCATTTTTATAAGACAGGCTTAGTCACATCAAGGGCAAGATAAGTTTGATAAATTTAATGCATCTGATAGTGGCTGGACTCTTAATAGTTTTTCTGTTACAGAGACAGTAGTTGTAAAAGAAACTTATCATGATAGAAATACTCCTTATACAATTACAAGTAAAAAGAAATATTTGGAGTTACAAGCTGAATTTGAAAATAAAGAAACAGGTGAAAAAGAGTACATTTACAAATTGCTGGAGATTGATTAAAAATGAAAGAAAATAATAAAATTTTAATTTGTTTGTCTTTGTGTGCTGTATTTCTATCTGGATGTAAACATAAATTAGAATATATTACAACAGTAGAAAGTTTTGCTGATACACCAGAGTATGAACTGGCAGTAGCAGCATATAAAAAAAATTTAAAAAAGATGGATAAGCTTTGTAAGCTTCATCCTGAGTTTATTAATCGTTCTTATAGTGATAGGTATTATTCCGTCCTTCACTGGACATGCCAAACAAACAATTATGTTGCTTCAAAAAAGCTTCTTGAGTTAGGTATGAATCCTGATGTACAGTTGGGAATAGGAGATACTCCTTTATATTCAATTATTGATAGTCCGGCAGTCTTTCCTCCTCAAGATTTTTCAGAAATTGCACAGTTACTAATTTCTTATGGTGCTGATTGTAATATTAGAATAGAACACGATTGGGCTGATAATGAACCGGATTTATATGGTGAAACCCCATTTATGTATGCTGCAACTTTGAGTAATAAAAATATAAAAAAAATCATGATTGAAAATGGAGCCGATATAAATGCAAAAACAAGATCCGGTATTACTGCTACGGTGCGATGCTTATATCAGGGTACAATTTTTTGATTTGAACCATTATTTCATCAGGAATAGGCTCTGCATAATAGTCAATTCCTTGATTTTTGAATTCTTCAATTATTTCTAACTTCATCTTATATTTTTCTGAATCTAAGGGATAAATTAAGTTTCTCAAAAGACTGACCGGTCTAATTAAATCAGGTTTATTGTTATTATAATAAAATTCCCCCGTGACATCAGCTTTACACTCGCAAATCAAAAAATATGCGTAATCTATTTCTTTATGTAATAAGGGAAGAGTATATTAAGGTGTATTAATTCCACTATACATCTCCGCTTTGTATAGTGTTTCATTTTCTCCCACAAATAAGGATTTGTAGAAGCTGCAATTCACCTGGCCAAGGGATTGGAACAACTGCGTAAGCAGTCCCGAGTCGAAGACGAGCGGATAAGCCGCGGCTAGACGGCGCATTGTGGAAAGCCCGGTTTTTTGCCCGGCTGGCAAAGACGGGCAAAAAATGGCCCATTAAATTTTTTTCGATTCTATAGAAAAATATTGAAAATTAATGTATCATAAGTCATTACTTTTTTTGGATGGAAAAATGCTGACTGATATTGAAATTGCACAGAAAAATAAAATCGAGCCTATTACAGAAGTTGCTGCAAAGCTTGGAATGACAGAAGATGATTTGGATTTATATGGAAAGTATAAGGCCAAAATTTCTATGCCACAACTGCGCAAGCTTCAAGATAAGGTGTTAAATAAAAAAGAAAGCGGAAAGCTTATTCTTGTTACAGCAATTACTCCAACTCCTGCAGGCGAAGGAAAATCTACAGTTTCTATCGGACTTGCAGATGGTATGCAGAAAATCGGAAAAAAGGCTGTAATTGCACTTCGCGAACCGAGTCTTGGACCATGCTTTGGTGTAAAAGGCGGTGCGTGTGGCGGCGGTTATGCGCAGATAGTTCCGATGGAAGATATTAACCTTCATTTTACAGGTGACATTCACGCAATCAGCATTGCAAACAATTTGATTGCCGCGTTAATCGATAACCATATTCAGCAGGGAAACGAACTTGGAATTGACCCGCGAACTATTACATGGAAGAGATGCGTTGACTTGAATGACCGCGCGCTCCGTAATATTACAATTGGTCTTGGAACACGAATCGATGGAGTTCCGCGCCAGGATCATTTTGTAATTTCTGTTGCATCAGAAATTATGGCAATCATCTGTCTTTCAAAATCGATTACAGAACTTAAGGAACGCATTTCAAATATTATAATAGGACAGAATTACAAAAGAGAAAATGTTAAGTTTGGTGAACTTAAATGTACTGGAGCAATTGCTTCGCTTTTAAAAGATGCAATTAGACCAAACCTTGTTCAGACTCTTGAAAAGACACCGGCATTTGTTCACGGCGGACCATTTGCAAATATTGCACACGGATGTAATTCAATTAATGCGACAATCTGTGCTCTTGCAACAGGTGATTATGTAATTACAGAAGCAGGCTTTGCTGCAGATTTAGGTGCAGAAAAGTTTTTTGATATTAAGTGCCGCCTCAATAATTTACGCCCTGATGCCTGTGTAATTGTTGCAACAATACGTGCCCTTAAAATGCATGGCGGAGTTGCTAAAACAGATCTTTCTAAAGAAAATCTTACTGCTCTTGAAGAAGGTTTTAAAAACCTTGCAGTTCATATTGAAAACATTAAAAAGTTTGGTGTTGAAGCAGTAGTTGCCGTAAATAAATTTATTACTGACACAGACCAGGAAGTAGAACTTCTAAAAAAACTCTGCGCGGATTTTGGTGCAAAGGCTGTTTTGTCAGAAGGCTGGGAAAAAGGCGGCGAGGGAACTAAAGAACTTGCCCAGGTTGTATGCGAAATTGCTGACAGCGGAAAATCAAATTTTAAACCGCTTTATGATTTGAATCTTCCTTTGACACAAAAGATTGAAACTCTTGCAAAAGAAATTTACAGAGCAGGAAGTGTTGAATTTGATCCTGCCGCATTAAAAAAACTTAAGGCTTTTGAAGAAGCGGGATACGGAAGTCTTCCTGTCTGCATGGCAAAAACACAGAATTCAATCAGCCATGATAAGAGTGCAATCGGCGCTCCATCAGGTTATGTGTTCCCGATTCGTGATGTTCAGCTTTACAGCGGAGCAGGCTTTGTCGTAGCATTTGCCGGCGAAATTGTTCCAATGCCAGGACTTCCGAAAATTCCTGCGGCACTTAACATTGATGTTGACGATGACGGAATAATTTCTGGATTGTTCTAATTATTGGCAAAAGTACGCGCGGGTAAAACAATCTGCGGCACTTTTGCGGGTTTTAAAAGAGGAAAAAATGGATACAAAAGAACTTTATCGAGAGATTTTAAACGAACATAATTTAAATCCAAATCATAAAAAAGAAATGTCGGATTCGACAATTTCGCTTAATGGCGTTAATCCAAGTTGTGGTGATAATATTACCCTTAACTTAAAAGTTGTTAACGGTATTATTACTGACGGCTCTTTTACAGGAAGTGGCTGCGCAATAAGTCAGGCTTCGTGCGATATGATGCTTGATCTTGTTATCGGAAAGAAAAAAGACGAGGCGCTTGCTCTTGCAGAAAATTTTATGGGAATGATAAAAGGAACTGCATCAGATGATCAGATTGAATCATTGGACGAAGCGGCAAGCCTACAGGATATTTCTAAGATGCCGGCACGCGTTAAGTGTGCAGTTTTAGGATGGCGCACCATGAAAGAATGCTTTGAAAAAGAAAGCGATTCTGCAAGTAGCGAAAATCCTGAGTGCTGCACAAATTAGTCTTTTAATCCCATCCAGGAACGCACGCGCGAAACCTTTTCTAAGAATACAGCAACTTCATCTTCTGTGTTATATAGATAAAGCGATGCGCGTGCTGTAGCCGGCAATTCAAGATATGAACCAAGCGGCTGCGCACAATGATGTCCGGCTCTGATTGCAATATTTTCTGTATCAAGAATGCTTGCAATGTCGTGTGGATGAACATCGTCAATTGTAAAAGTTACGATCCCGCTGTGTTTTTCTGGATCTGGGTTTCCGATTACGTTAATATGTGGAATATCTTTTAAGCCGTTTATCAAAGCTCTTGTAAGTTTTTTCTCGTGCTGTTCTATTGCATCAAAACCGATTTTAGTAAGATACTCGCAGGCTGCCTTCATACCGACAGCGCCGCCAGCGTTTACAGTTCCGGCTTCAAATTTATGAGGAACTTCTGCGTAAGTTGCGCCTTCTCTTGTTACGTATTCAATCATTTCGCCGCCGCGCAAAAATGGCGACATTCCTTCGAGTAATGCCTTTTTAGCATAAAGGGCACCAATCCCTGTTGGGGCTAAAAATTTATGTCCTGAAAAAACAAAAAAGTCAGCATCCATATCCTGAACATCGATTTTAATGTGAGGAACAGATTGTGCTCCGTCAACTACAATGACTGCGCCATTTTTGCGCGCGACCTGTGCAATGTCCTTTACAGGATTTGTGATACCTAAGACATTGCTTGTATGTGTTACGGCTACAATCTTTGTGCGTGGATTTATTTTTTGATATTCCGTTTCCGGAATAATTCCCGTTTCTTTGTCACATTCAAGCCATACAAGTTTTGCCTTTTTTGCTTTTGCGACCATCTGCCATGGAAGAATGTTTGAGTGATGTTCCATAATGCTTACGGCAATTTCATCTCCTTCTGAAACATTATCCATTCCATATGAGTAGGCAATAAGGTTTAAGCTTTCTGAAGCGTTGCGAGTAAAAACAATTTCAGAGGACTCTTTTGCATTGATAAAGTCTGCAACGGTTTTACGGGCGTTTTCGTATTCATCAGTTGCGCGAACACTTAGTTTATAAAGACCTCGTAAAGGATTTGCATTGTTGCGCCTGTAAAAGTCAGAAACAGTATCAAGTACATACTGAGGTCTCTGACTTGTTGCAGCGCTGTCAAAATATATAAGTCCTTTGTTTTCTTCTGCATTGAATATTGGAAAGTCTTTTCTAATGTCAGAAACAATATTACCCATTAAATGCCTCTTCAACGTAGTCTGAAATTTTTTCCTGCAATTCTGTATCTGGAATCAAGTGTGAAGCCTGATTGATTTTTGCAAGGCACATAAGTTTTTCTGCTTTAGTTTTATCAATTCCGTGGGCGCTCATATAAAAGAGAACGTCATCAGAAAGTTTTCCGATTGTAGCACCGTGTTCACCGGCAACGTCTTCTTCATCGCAGAGAATAACCGGAATTGATTTATTTACAACCGTCGGGTTCAATAACAGAGTGTTTTCTGTTTCTTCGCCCTCGGCGCCCTGACAACCGTTTTTAAAATCTATTGTACCGCGATAGGTTTTAGAAGCGCTGTCTTTTAAGGTTCCGTTTACCTGCATCTTTGTGTCAGTCTTTCGGCCTGTGTGCGTTACGACATAATTCATATCAAACAGCTGGTCGTCACGGCAAAAATATGCTGTGTCAGATTTAAAAGACGACATATATTCTTTAAGCAGGGCGTGAACTCCTACGTAAGATTTTTTTGAACCGAGAAGAATCTGTGTTACGTTGATATGAGCATTTTCCTCGCAGTATGTTCCGATGTCATCAAAGTGAATATAATTATCGCCGAGCATCTGAACAGTTACAAGATGAATCTTTGCATTTTTGTGCGCATAAAGTTTTGTTTGTACTGCATGCATTCCTTCTGCTTTTTTATCAGAAGTAAAAGTCATAATTACAGTGATGTCAGCATCTTTTTGTGCAGTGATAATCTGTGAAGAAACTGAATAAGCTTTGTCCTTGCAGTCAAAGGTAATGTAAACTGGTTTTTCAGCTTTTGTTCCTGCGTCTGCTATAAGAGAATCAGGAATTACATTTGAACTGCTGAAGATGTTTGACTCTTTACCAAAGCCTGTTTCAATAGGAACAATGCTCATTAAATATTTTTCATCATCCTGTTTATAAGTTACTCCCGATGGAAGTTTAGAAACAGAAATGTTTTTCTTTTCTTTGTATTCAGCATTAAACTTTACGTCTGCATTATTTATTTTAAGCCAGTTCCATGTAAGGCTTGGAATCTGATTTACTTTTGATTCAATTTTCATTCGTAACTCCTTGTCTTACAGTGTTCCTTTCATTTCAAGTCTAATGAGGTTATTCATTTCAACAGCATATTCAAGCGGAAGTTCTTTGCTTACTGGATTTGCAAAACCAGAAACAATCATGCTTCTGGCTTCGTCTTCGGAAATTCCGCGGCTCATAAGATAAAAAATTGCATCGCTTGAAATGCGGCCGATTTTTGCTTCGTGTCCGATGTCGACATCGTCTGTTAAAACGGTCATTGCAGGGATTGTGTCACTTCGGCTTTCGGAGTCAAGCATAAGACTCTGGCAGCTTACAGATGCTTTAGAACCCTTAGCGTCCTTTGAAATATATACGGCGCTGCGGTAAGTTGAAATTCCGCCGCCTTTAGAAATTGATTTTGTCGTAATAAGACTTGTTGTGTTTTGTGCAAGATGAACCATCTTGGCACCGGTATCAAGATTCTGACCGTTGCCTGCAAAAGTGATCCCGGTAAATTCTGCGCGGGCATTTTTTCCGACAAGATCACTTTCCGGGTAAAGGTATGATACGTGCGAACCAAAGGAACCAGAAACCCATTCAATGCTTGCGTTTTCTTCTACGCGCGCACGTTTTGTGTTAAGGTTGTACATATTCTTTGACCAGTTTTCGATTGTAGAGTAGCGAAGGTGAGCGCCGCGTTTTACAAATAGTTCAACGCAGCCTGCATGCATGTTTGCAACATTGTATTTTGGTGCAGAGCAGCCTTCGATAAAATGAAGGTCTGCGTCTTCGTCAACTATGATCAATGTATGCTCATACTGACCGGCGCCCTTTGCGTTAAGTCTGAAATATGACTGGAGAGGGAAGGAGAGGTGAACTCCTTTTGGAACGTAGACAAAACTTCCACCTGACCATACAGCACCATGGAGCGCTGCAAACTTGTGATCTTTTGGAGTAACGAGTGTCATAAAATATTCTTTGACCATCGGTCCCCATTTTTCTGACTTAAGAGCTTCTTCAAAGCCCATATAAACAACGCCCTGTTTTGCAACTTCATCCTGAACATTGTGATAAACAAGCTCTGAGTCGTACTGTGCGCCGACACCAGCAAGAGAAGTTCTTTCTGCTTCCGGGATTCCAAGTTTTTCAAATGTGTCTTTGATGTCGTCCGGAACGTCTTCCCACTTTGCCTGCATCTTTGTATTTGGACGAACATAGGTTGCAATGTTTTCGATATTGAGACCTTCAATTGAGGGTCCCCATTCAGGAACTCTAAGCTCGTTATATATTTTAAGTGAATTCAAACGAAATTCTTTCATCCATTCTGGATCGCCTTTTTCGTTTGAAAGAGTTTCTACTATCTGTGGTGTAAGACCATTTTTGATACGATAAAAGTCTTCTGTCTCTTCGTACTTAAAGTCGTACATAGAGCGGTCAATGTCGTTGACTTCTGTCTTTTCGTTTTCACTCATTCGTTTTTTCCTGTACTTCCTTTAAGCGTTCAGATACTTTTCAAAACCGTTGTCGTTAATTTCTTTAACAAGAGAACCGTCTCCTGTTGTAACGATTTGTCCTTTAACAATTACGTGTGTATAATCTACATGAAGACTTTCAAGAATTTTTGTTGAATGTGTAATGATTAAAAGTGCTCCATCCTGTTTTTTCTGGTATTCTTCAATTCCCTTAGAAACTGTGCGAACTGCATCTACGTCAAGGCCAGAGTCTGTTTCATCAAGAATTGCAAGTTTTGGATTAAGCATTAAAAGCTGAAGAATTTCAGATTTTTTGCGCTCTCCGCCAGAAAAGCCTACATTGAGGTCACGGCTTGCATAGCTTTCGTCCATATTAAGAAGCTGCATGTTTGCTTTAAGTTCTTTCTGAAACTGGAAGAGTTTTACTTTTTCTCCGGTTTTCTGCTGAATTGCATTACGGATGAATGACTCAACGCTGATGCCTGGAATTTCAAGCGGATTCTGGAATGATAAAAAGAGTCCAAGCTTTGCTCTCTTATCTGGCGAGAGATCTGTGATGTCCTGCCCGTCAAAGAAAATTTTTCCAGACTCGACTGTGTAAAGCGGATTACCCATGAGAGTATTACCTAAAGTCGATTTTCCAGCGCCGTTTGGTCCCATAAGGACATGAGTTTCGCCTTTACCGATCTGGAGGCTTAAGTTTTTTAAAACTGACTTTGAATCAATACTTACTGATATATTTTGAATATCTACTAATTTATCAGACATGGGTTCTCCTATATCTACTCGAGATTAAGTTTCTTTGAAAAAATAAAATGTGTAAGGCCAAGCATTGCTGCAAGTGACATCACGCTAAAGAGATTTGTGTATATGATGTATTCCTTAAACATGAAAACCTGATTTAAATTTTCATGCCATAACATCGATGTATCGTTTTTAACTCCAGTAATGATACACTGTCTTTGAATAGTTGTATAAACAGAAAGTGCAAACGAAAGAACGATAACTGCAAAAATTACTGTCGCAAGTGTTTTATGTTTTTTTGCAAGGTTTGCAACAGTGTTAGTACAGAAGAGGAATGTAATAAAAACGATAGACGACATGATGCTGGTAAAAGTAGAGCCCCAGATAATTAATGGCCATTTTTTTAATCCAAAGATTCTTGGAAAGAATCTTAAAAAGGCTTCAAATTGTTCACCAGTCAGGTTTACAATTTCATCGACTATATCATAAAAGATTGGTGCTATTGCTATAATAAATGTTAAAATAGAAATAATTCCACAGATTGTAAGCCAGCAGAAAGCAGAAAGAATTCTTCCCCAAAGATGTTCGCCGATTGTAACAGGAAGAGAAAGGTTCATGTATGCTTCGCTTCTTAGCATACTTTTTGTAAATCGCTTAAAGATGATAATTATTGTTGAAAAATATACGCCGATAAAAATCATCCATGCAAGAGAAAGGAAGAGTGCAAATAAAAAATGTTCAGTGTCTATTTGTTCTCTGCATGCAGTTATAAAACAGAATATAATTCCCACCGAAAGCAGTGCGCTGTAAACAGGAATAAAAGTTTTAGATAGATAAATAAAATCGTATTTAAATACTTTAAAAGTCATTGGAAAAGGATTTCTTAGTCGCATTTAAATTCCTCCCTGAAAAG
>JAILNY010000149.1 GCA_024691105.1 Treponema sp.
TGCAAAGGTAACATGTTCAGCTTTGATGAATGCCGCTTCTATTGCAGCTACAATGCTCACAACAGAATGTGCAATCACAGACATCCCTGAACCAAAAGCTCCGGCTCCTGCAGCTCCAGAGATGGGCGGCATGTACTAATAGACGGACGCACTGCGCCGTCTATAGGACTATGAACACGACACGCAAAGTGCGTGCGTGTCAAATCAGTTTCAACCTGACAACTGCGTTCGCGCTTGCAGGTTAAACCATAAGAGGCCCTGTGAGGCCGTAAAAAGAAGGCGCCGTTTAAGGCGCCTTTTTTTATGTCTCAGTCACTAAACCAAAACCGTAACTTCCTTTTTACAGATTACAGTAATCAAATCGATAAGCCAGATAATACCTGCAAAGTTTACAGTGAAAATCTGCAGAATACCTACAATAATCGAAACAAGGTTTCCGCTTGTAAGTCGTGCAACTATTCCATAAATATCATAAAGAATTACAAGAATAATTTTTCCAAGCCAGCCGATTGATTTTAATGGATTTTTTGCTTTAGCCATAAATTCCTCCAAAAAGTATATTAATTAATTGTCATGCTAAACAGCGGATTTGTCAAATTTGCCTAACGTGATTTTTTACTATATAATACTTCTATGGCAATTATTTTACGTAACTCAAACTTAAAATTGAAAATTGAGACTCCGGGTGAAAAATATCGCGGAAGTCGTTTTGACTGGAATGGAACTGTAACTCAAATCTGGTATAAGGGCAAAAAGATGCTTTCTGAGGAAAAGCTTCCTTTTCACCGTGATGCAAAAATTTATGGCCGTGGTCTTCATAATGAATTTGGTATTAAAAACTGTATCGGCTATGATGAAATTCCTGTTGGTGAATATTTTCCAAAAATTGGAACCGGCTGGTTAAAAAAAGATGACAAGCCGTATTTTTTCTATACTCAATATAAGCTTGAGCCGCTTGAGTTCAGCTGGCAGAAAATTTCTGACACAAAGGCTGTTTTTATGTGTGATTCAGGCGAAAAAAACGGTTACGCTTATCGCTACGCAAAGGTAGTTGAACTTAAGGACGATTCGTTTTCAATTTCTTACAGCCTTGAAAATCAGGGCGAAAAAAATATTTCGACAACGGAATATGTTCATAACTTTTTGCTGCCTGGACAAAAGAAAGTCGGTCCACAGCTGACATTGCAATTTCCATGGGAATACAGCAAAGAAGCTTTGTCAGAAAATGTAAAGACAGAGGGCTTGATTGAATGGAAAAATGACGGCTGCAGTTTTAAGAAGACTCCGGAGTCTGAATTTTTTCTTGGCGGAGTATGGGAAGCGAGAAACGACAAGAATTCCTTTAAGAAAGGCTCATGGATTTTAAGAGACGACTCAAGCGGAATTACAATGTCAGAATCTGATTCGTTTGAACCGTATCACTGCGATGTCTGGGGACACAAAAAGTGCATAAGCCCAGAACTCTTTATCTGGCTTGATGTCAAACCGGGCGAAGAAAAAAGCTGGTCGCGCATGTATTCATTCACCATGAACTGACGCGGAGTTTACGGGCGGACTTGACCAAGGACTGTAAATACAATAAAATTCGCGTAATATGGTAAAATTCGGCTTTCAGTCTTCAAAATACAATAATCTCAATCTCGAACAAGAACTTCAGTTTGCAGATATTAATAAGATTGATTTTTTTGATGTATTTTTTGACGGTTTTAAGCCGGAAGACGTAAAATCTGTTGAACTGCCGGAAAATTTTACTGTTCACCTTCCTATTGGATTTGCAAAATATGACAAAGAATTGCAGCAGCAGTTTTTTGACTACATAAATGAGCGCAAGCCTAAAACCGTAACAATTCATTTCTGCGAGCTTACTTATGAATCTCTTGAAGCAATCTGTACAAGTATTCCTGGAGTTCGCGTCTGTGTAGAAAACACTTTTCCTGATGTAAATGAATTTTACAATAATACTTACAAAGAATTTATGATGGCGGCAAATGAATATGCAGCACAAAGGGGTTTTCGTTTTTCTGCCACGTTTGATACCGGGCATGCAAAACTTAATGGTCAAGATCCGGTAGAGTTTTTATCACAATTAATTGAAAGCGAAATAGACGTGTTTACTGTGCATCTACATGATAACGACGGTAAAGAAGATTCTCACCGTCCTGCAGGTTCTGTTTATAATGGAATTAATTTTGCACAGCTTCTTGAGATCTTAAAGAATCTTAAACATGATGTGTTTGCAGTTATTGAGCATTGGAATAACAATTACAATGCCCTAGAGTATCTGCAGAATTTATAAACTTTGATGTGGTAGCGGGATGGCTGGTGAAAAAGATTCAACTGTTGGAACTTTTGACAGATTAGTATCGTCAATTTCAGATTCTGAGCGTGAAGTTCTTCTCTCTAAAATGCATGCTCTTGCAGGAGATTCTTCAACTCAGGAATTAAATTCTGAGGACAAAGATGCTCCTGATGATTTTATTTCGCTCGAAGAAAAATTAAAAACCGAATCCCTGCTTTACAGATTCTTTTTGTGGCTCCGTTCTGTGTTTACAAATTCTTCACCAGAAGAAATTTACAATGACGACAAGATTGATGAATTATATAAAAGTGTAAATCACGCATTTCCGGGGCTTGTTGATTACAAGGGCGGATATCTTTTAGCTGTCTTTTATCAGAAGCTTGGTGAATTAAAAAAGTCCATTGATTTTTTTAAGCCGTATCTTGATCTTGCTTACGAAAATCTTGGAGCATTTTACGTATTTCTTGGTTCAATCATCTGTCCTGAAGTAACGCAGGAAATGGACTCGCAGGTTGATCCGTATCAGCTGCCTTTGACTCGTGAAGTGACAGGTGAGCTTAGAAGTTCGTTCCTTAGAAAAATAGAAGAAATCTTAAAAAATATTCCGTCACACAGACGCTCTTATATGTATTCTTGTGTCACAACAATTGAATGGTTCTATCAGCTTTCAAAGCTTCCTTATGAACGCTTTAGAAATTCTTTTTCAATCGGCGTGATGGATGATTACGCATGTAAGTTTGAAGTTGTTTCAAGTGAAATTGCAGCCTTTGCAAAGGTTTTGTGTAACGGTGGCCCGATTCCGGAAGAAGCAATTACTTCGCTTTATTTATATTCCTCAAATAAATTTATTCCGGTTGATTCTGAAGCAACAGATGATGATGGACGCATGAGGGAATTTATGGATAAGTCGGCTGCAAATATTTCGATGATTCATATGTTTGTAAAGACTGTTCCGTTCAGACATGTGTCGCGCATTGCGTTTAACAATATAAGATGGCAGCCTGAGAATTTTACAGGTGCTGAAGACTGGTTTGTAAAATACAAGGATCAGTGGAAAAAACTTTTTGACGAAAAATGGAATATGTGGCTTGTTGATAAAAAGAAGGCTACGATTCATGCTCAGATGCAGCACAATTTTGGAATTGATGATTTTCCTCTTTTGCCGGACAGACCATGGGCAAAGATGTGGGAAGGAATTCCGTTCCATTTTGAATACACGACTGGATTTATTTTCTGGTTCTTTGAATCAAAGTATGCATCTGCAACGCAGGCTTTAAAGCTTTTGCTTTTGGAAGGCGTTTTTGATAACAAGGATAACCGTCAGGAATTTGCCAATACATTGAACGATCTTGCTCAGTTGAGTAATGATATAAGTAAACTCGCAGACGATTTGTCTACCAATGGTCAGATTGGTCTTGTCTTTGACAAGATTGCTGCAAATCATCTGCGAACACTTCAGGCTCAGTCAAAGATTGAGACAACGATGCTCTCTCTTGAAGCAGACGTTCAGAATATTAAAAACAATTTCTGTAATGACTGTCGTTCTGTTAAGCAGATTGTAAACGCTGCACTTGGTAATAAAAAAGATACACGCTATGATGGTGTCTCAAACATTAATACTATTCGTGGTTCACAGAACGAAGTATTTCTGTCGCAGTTAAACAATGCAAAAGAAATTTTTGCTTCTGCACTTGAAATGATTAAAGAGCTTGAACCGATTGACCTTCCGGGGCCAAAGCCTGGAAAGTGATTTTTTAGCAATTGTAAATTTTAATGCCGCATTTTTAAGGAGTATTTATGGCAGATATTAAAGCTGAATTTAGAAAAGTTGTCTGTGAGGCACTTAATTCATTTATAAAAGAAAAGAATCCGGAAGCAGAGGCTGTTGCTCAAGATAGTCTTGCTGTACAGAATCCGCCAAACCCTGAGATGGGGGATTTAGGAATTCCGATGTTTGTTTTTGCAAAGGCTCTTAAGATGGCGCCGCCGCAGATTGCACAGGGTGTTGCAGAAAAAGTTGCCAAAACTGACATTGGTAAGATTCTTGCAGTTGGACCTTATGTAAATATTAAACTTGATAAAGCGGGCGAGACTTATTCAATCTTAGAAAAAATTTCAACTCAAAAAGAAAATTACGGAAGCCTTAATGCAGACGGCAAAAAGCCTCTCGAAGGCCGCCGCGTAATGGTAGAGTTCTCTTCTCCAAATACAAACAAGCCGCTTCACCTTGGTCACTTAAGAAACGATGCCCTCGGTGAGTCAGTAAGCCGCATCTTAAAAGCAGCCGGCGCCGAAGTTTACAAAGTTGACCTCATCAATAACCGCGGCGTTCATATCTGTAAATCGATGCTCGCATATAAATTATTCCACGAAGCAAACGGCGACACCCCGGAAAGCCTCGGCTTGAAAGGCGACCACTTTGTCGGACAGTGCTATGTTGAATTTGATAAATATTCAAAAGAACATCCTGAAGCGCAGGAACAGGCAGAAGAGATGCTTGTTAAATGGGAAGCAGGCGATAAAGAAGTCCGCGATCTTTGGGAAATGATGAACAAGTGGACTCTTGACGGTGTTAAGGCAACTTATGACAGAACGGGTGTTTCATTTGATAAGTTCTATCTTGAAAGTGACACATACCTTAAAGGTAAAGACGAGATTTTAAAAGGTCTTGAAAAGGGTGTATTCTTTAAGGCTGAAGACGGCTCTGTCCGCATCGATGTTACTGATGTTGTTGGTAAAGGAAAGGACGAAGACAATCACGAAAAAGTTCTTTTGAGAAAAGACGGAACTTCGGTTTACATTACACAGGATATCGGAACTGCAATCAGCCGTCACGATGACTGGGCATTTAACCAGCTTGTTTACGTTGTTGCGTCAGAACAGAATTATCATTTTAAGATTTTATTCCATATACTCAAAAAGCTTGGCTTTGAATGGGCCGACAAACTTTATCACTTGAGTTATGGTCTTGTTAATCTTCCGTCGGGAAGAATGAAAAGCCGCGAAGGCACAATTGTAGATGCCGATGATTTGATTGACTCACTACATGCTGATGCGCTTGAAGCAATTAAAGAGCGCGGTCGTGATGAAGAAGTTGGAAACGCCGACGACGTTGCAGAAAAAGTTGCACTTGCGGCTTTGCATTATTATCTTTTGCAGGCAACTCCGATTAAGGACATGCTCTTTAATCCGCAGGAATCATTGAGCTTTAACGGAAACACAGGTCCTTATCTTCAGTATATGGGAGCGCGCATCACTTCGATTTTGAAGAAGGCTGAAGAAGCGGGTGTAAAGGTGAACAGTGAAAAGGATGCGGTTTCGCTTTTGAATGCACCAGAGGAATGGGAATTGATTCGTGCGCTGGGCGCCTTCCCTGAACAGATCGCGCGCGCCGCAGACAATCTTGACCCGAGTGTAATTACAGCATACCTGTATGATACTTGTAAGCTGTTCAGTAAGTTCTATCAGCAGTGTTCTATTGTAAACTGCGAAGATAAAAAACTTGCCGGCGCGCGTTTGTATCTTGCAGAGTGCACGCTCACTGTATTAAAGCGTTCAATGGAGCTTGTTCTCGTGCCGTTCCTTGAAAAGATGTAAAGCGCACATGTTTTGATTTGTTTAACTTTTTGTAAATTATGTGGTAAAATGATATATGCATAAAAAAATCATTTTACCACTTTTTTTTATTCCATTTGTTGTATCCTGCAAAAAAGTTCCAACAATGACGCTTGAACAGATTGAGCAGGCAGTCAGTTCAAGTTCAACCAAAATAATCGAGAAAACAGTTTCAAAGCCATACGATGGTTCAGAATATAAAAACGGACTTGTTGGCGGCGTCTGGAATTCCACGATAAGCGCAGATCCAAAAACTTTTAATCAGTTGATTGCAGAGCGCGATGGATCCTCTTCTTCGATTGTTTCGATGATGACGGATTATCTTGCCGAGTATAATGCGGTAACCGGCGAGTGGGAAAGCCGAGCCGCTTCTTTTGAGATTGAAGTCGACCAGAAAAATAAAACGCTGACAGTTCACTTTACTATTGCTGATGATATGTACTGGAGCTTTTATCAAAGCAGCGAAAAACGTCCTGTCACTTCAGAAGATATTGTCTGGTGGTATAACAATATTTCTGGTAATCCGGAATTTCAAAGCTCGGGTTACGGCGGTCAGTTTGTAAAAATGCCTGACGGAAGTCAAAAGCGTGTTGAAGCAAAAATAATTGATGATAAGCATTTTGATTTTGTTTATCCGAGAATTGTTTCTGACCCGATTTTATTTTCCAACGATACATTTAAACCGTGCTGGATTTATAAAGATGCCTTTGAAAAAAACGGAGTTGAGGGAGTAAAAAATCTTTTCAGCATCGACACTGATGTTAAAACGATTCCTTCCTGCGGAAGATTTTTCTTAACTGAATATTCGCCAAGCCAGCGTCTTGTCTTTACACGCAATCCTGATTATCACGAAAAAGATTCAAAGCAAACTTCGCTTCCATATATTCAGCAGGAGATTGTCCAGATTATCGACAATGAAAATACTTCGTTTCTGCTTTTCAGACAGGGAACGCTTGAATCATATTCACCACAGCCGGAGCAGCTTGCAGATATTATCAATGCGCAGGGTAATGACTATACAGTCTTTAATTCTGAAGGGAGTCTTGGCGCGCAATTCTGGACTTTTAATCAGAATCCAAAAAATAAAAATGAACCGTATTATGAATGGTTCTCTAAAAAAGAATTTCGTCAGGCAATGAGTTGTCTTTTAAATCGCGACAGAATTATTAATCAGACTTACCGCGGACTTGCAGAACCAAAGTACAATGTTTTTCCAAAGGGAAACCCTTATTACAATCCCGATATCGAACTTAAATATAAATATGATGCCGAAAAAGCAAAAGCACTTTTAGCTTCAATTGGAATAAAGCAGGATGCTGGTGGAGTGATGCGTGATTCTAAGGGACATGAGATTGAATTTGATTTGGCAATTGCATCTTCTGCAAATGTGACAAATGATATTGCGCAGATTATTTATGATGAATGTAAAAATGTCGGAATAAAAGTGAATGTTCGTCAGACGGATTTTCAAAAGATGGTTGAGATGGTGACTGCAACTTATGACTGGCAGTCTTTAATCATTGGTCTTGGTTCAAATCTTTTCCCATCACAGGGAACAAATGTGTGGCCGTCAAGTTCAAACCTGCACCTTTGGAATCCGTTCCAAAAAACGCCTGCAACTGCATGGGAAGCCCGGCTTGATTATGTTTACAATGAAGGCTGTTATACAGTAGATCACGAGCTGTCGCAGAAATTATGGGATGAGTTTCAGAATATCCTGCTTGAAGAATGTCCTTTTGTTTATCTTGTCTGTTCAAGAAATTTTTACGCGATAAACAACAGATGGAGCTTTGATAATTTTTATTTTGACAGCATAAACGGTGCAATGACAGAACACGTTTATTTAAATCTGGAGTAATGATGAAAAATAAATTAAAAGAAAAATTTCCTTTGACATATTTTATTGCGTCTCGTTTTGTAACGATGATTGTTCTTTTGTTTTTGCTTGGACTTGCATTATTTGGTTTGATGGAACTTGCTCCGGGTGATATTGTTGATCAGATGATGACGCAGCAGATAATGGCTAGTGCGTCAGGTTCGATGAAGTCGCAGAGCGCGACAACCGGACAGGAAAATATTTTTAATGATGTACAGTATACAAAGCTTCGCGAAGAGCTTGGACTTGATAAGCCGTTTTACATTCAGTATTTCAAATGGATAAAGCGTGTTGTTGTAGATCATGATTTAGGAACAAGTTTAATTTCGCGGGCGCCGGTAAAGTTTCTTTTGTTTTCGAGAATCGGAAACACGCTTGTGCTTAATTTGATTTCGCTTGTCCTGATTACGATTTTTTCTTTCTTACTTGGTGTTTATTTTTCAAGTAAGGCTGGAACAAGGCTTGATGTTGGAATTACATTTTTTGCGCTTTTCTTTCATGCGTTTCCGGGAATGCTTTTATTGATTTTGATGCAGCTTTTAGCGTCGGTAACGGGAGCCTTTCCTGTTACCGCGTATCCGAGCTTTCCATTTTCTGCTTCTCCGGTTAAGTTTACATTCAGTTATATGCATCACATTTTTTTGCCTTTGCTTTGTTCGTTTCTTGGCGGCTTTGGTGGAACAATGCGTACAATCCGTGCGACAATGCTTGATCAACTTGGAATGCCATACATCTTTGCATTGCGTGCGCGCGGTATATCTGAAAAACGTGTTTATTTAAATCACGCATTTCGTAATACGCTTAATCCATACATTACCGGAAGTGCAAATCTTTTAGCATCGCTTTTTGGCGGTTCGATGATTATGGAAATTATTTTTGCATATCCCGGAGTTGGTCGTCTGACTTACGAAGCTGTAATGCAGCAGGATATAAATCTTGTTCTTGCTACAAATATGTTTATCTCGGCATTGGTTTTAATCGGTATGGTTATTTCTGATATTCTTCTTGCTGTCGTTGATCCTCGTATCAGATACGGTGCGGATAAATAATGGAGTGAATTTTATGATGAATGAATTACGATTTATAAAAAGAAAACCTGTTGCATTTGCTTCACTCATTGTGCTGGTCGTACTTTACCTGTTTATGATTTTTGCAGAATTTCTTTCTCCGTACACACCGACAAAAACTTTTGAACAGAATACTTTTCATCCTGCAAATATAAAAATTACTGCAAAGGGACTAAAAGTTCAGGAAGCGCGTGTTTTAAACAGAATTGACTGGGACTATGCTTATGTAAAAGATTTGACTCATGACTTAAAATTTTTTGTTCATGGTGAATCTTATAAAGTACTTGGAATTTTTAACTGTGACCTTCATCTTTTTGGAACAGCGCCGGATGAAAATGGCAATGTATATCCGGCATATCTTTTTGGTGCGGACAATCTTGGACGCGATATGCTTTCAAGATTAATTTATGGAAGCAGAATTTCTTTGACGATTGGTTTTGTTGCGACAGCGGTTTGTCTTGTAATTTCTGTAATTCTTGGAGGACTTGCAGGATTTTTTGGTGGTAAGACTGACTGGACAATAATGCGTCTTGCAGAATTTTTTATGCTTATTCCTGGAATATATCTTATTTTGTTTTTGCGTTCACTTTTAAACACAAAGATGGACAGCGGAACATCGTATATGATTATTACTTTGATTCTTGCTCTTGTCGGATGGCCTGGAATGGCAAGAACTCTGCGCGGAATGATTCATGCGATAAAGAGAGAAGAGTTTGTTATGAACGCACAGCTTGAAGGTATTCCCTCGTTAACGATTATCTTTAAGTATATAATCCCGCAGATTGCGTCTCTGCTTATTGTGAGTACTACGTTAAGTATTCCGGGCTTTATTATGAGTGAAACAACGCTTTCGTATATTGGTCTTGGAATTGCAGATCCGGCGGTGAGCTGGGGCTCTATGATAAACCGCGAGATTTCGACATTGAGTAATCTTGCACGGTATCCGTGGCTTTTGATTCCTGTGTGGCTTTTGCTGATTGTTACTCTGGCGTTTAACTTTTTAGGCGATGCGCTTCGCGATTATTATGATCCGTATCATGCAATCTTTCCTTCGTTTAAAAAATGGCTTTCAAAAAAACGTAATCAAAAAAGCACCGCAAATGATGCCAGTAACGCGCGCGACTTGTCGGACGCAGAGAGTGCGGTTATAACTGATATTGCGCGTGACGTTTCTGATGACGTTCTTTTATCGATGCAGAATGTTGATGTAAAGTTTTTTATTCAGACAGCGGAAGGTGAAAAAACTGTTCACGCTGTAAAAGGAATTTCGTATGATTTAAAGCGCGGCGAGATTTTAGGAATTGTTGGTGAATCAGGTTCAGGAAAATCTGTCAGTACGACTTCAATTCCGGGACTTTTACCAACGAATGCAAAGTTAAGCGGTCATATAATTTTTGACGGTGTTGATATGACTTTACTTTCAAAAAAAGAGCTTATAAAATATCGCGGTAAAAAAATAGGATTAATTTTTCAGGAACCGGGACGTTCGTTTGATCCGCTTCAGAATATCGGAAGTGTATTTTACGAAGTTTATAAAAATTCAGATCCGCAAATTACGCGCGAGCAGTCTGACGATAAAGCGACAGAACTTTTATGCGAGGTAGGCTTACCGGATCCAAAAAGCCGCCTGCAGAATTTTCCGCATCAGTTTTCAGGCGGACAGCTTCAGCGTATAGGAATCGCGCTCGCGCTTGCTCAGGGTTGTGAATTATTGATTGCCGATGAACCTACAACTGCGCTTGATGTTACAATTCAGATGCAGATTGTCGGACTTTTGTCTGACTTAAGAAAAAAACGAAGTCTTTCAATTCTGTTTATAAGCCATGATATAGATCTTGTATCAAATATTTCTGACAGAATCATTGTAATGCACAATGGAATTATTGAAGAAGAAGGAACTGCACGCGAAGTTTTTGATAATCCGAAAGCAGAGTATACAAAACATCTTCTTGCAAGCAGACCTCAGTTTGGGCAGCACTATACTACACAGCGTGCTGGGGAGGCAAAATGAGCGACGTATTAATTGAAACAACAGACCTTTGTAAGAGCTTTGATTTACAGGCAGGCTTTTTTGCAAAGAAAGATAAAAATGTTTTTGCCGTAAATTCAGTAAACTTAAAAATCATGCGCGGTGAAACTTACGGCATTGTAGGTGAATCCGGCTGCGGAAAAACAACAACGGCGCGATTGCTTATTAAGATGTACAAAGCAACGTCGGGCAAAATTATTTACCACGATGAAAATGGTGCTCATGATATTTCAACCTTAAACAAAAAGGAAACAAAGCTTTATCAGGAAAAAGTTAAATACATTTTTCAGGATCCTGCAAAGTCGCTCAATCCGAGAATGACAGTCTATACGGTAATGACCGACGGCTTGCGCCACTCGTCAAAAAAATTGAGCGAGGATGAGATTTATGAGCGCGCCAAAAAAGCGATAACCGATGTCGGTCTTACAGAAGCAGATTTGCAAAAGCGGCCTTCAGAATTTTCTGGCGGACAGAGACAGAGAATCTCGATTGCGCGAGGTCTTATACTTGAACCGGATCTTTTAATCTGCGATGAAGTTGTTTCGGCTCTTGATGTTTCGATTCAGGCACAGGTATTAAATCTTTTGTCAGATTTACGTAAGAAAAATAATTTAAGCTTTTTATTCATTACACATGACCTGCGTGTTGCATGTTTTTTCTGTGACAGAATTGGAGTTATGTATCGTGGTGTCCTTGTAGAAGAGGGTCCTGCTAAAGATCTCTACAAGAATGCAGTTCACCCTTATACAAAACTTTTGTTTGAAGCCGCATCTGGAATTACGTCAAAGTCAAGTGTAGAGGTAAAGACAGTTCTGGAACAGGAAAAGGGCTGCCCGTTTGCGCACCGCTGTCCTAAGGCGACGGATAGATGCTTTGCCGAGTGCCCGGAGTTTAAGAGTGTCGGCGCGGACGGCGCATCCAGCGAAAGCGGCTCATCGAGTGTCTCGGCTCATACCGTGCGCTGCTGGGAAGCGTAAGACCGCGGGGCGCCAAAAGATGTCGGTCGGAATAAAGGGGACTCAGTCTGCCAGCGGGCACTGGTCGCCTGAAAAGGCCACATTTTTAGTTAAAATTCACTAAAAAAGTGCAAAAAACGCAAATAACTACTCTACAGGGTGATGACAATATCGAAAAAATCGCCGATAATAATGAGATTTATGATTGGGGATTTTAGATTTAATGTTGTTTCTTGAGAGGAGTTTTAGCCGCGCCAGGGTTGAATCTGGTCGCGCTGAGCGTGCGACTTGCCGCGCATTTTCGGGAGATAGCGTTGTACGTGAGTCCGCTCGCGCCGAGAAAGTTGCGCGACGTCCGATGACAGGCGCTGTAACTTTACTTCTTTCTATTATATTCTCTTTTGTACTAAGTTCATGCGAGCTGTTCAACACAAACGTAAAGTCGTTCCTCGTAAGGTATACCGAGACCGCCGCAATCGAAAAAGACCTTAAATCAGATTCAATCGGAAAATCCATCTACGGCATTGACTGCATCGAAAGTAACGAAGATAAGTCCATTACATTTTATCTTAGAAATCCACAGCATTACAGAGTTAATTTTTTATACGAATTTGACCACAAGAAAATTTCTGAGCATTTTTCATCTTACGCAACCGACGGAACAATTACTTATAGTCAGTCCGAAGACGGCTCGGTAATGACAATGACTTTTGCCCGTTCTTTTTTGCATGAGCTTGAGATGGGTGCAATTCCTGAATATGATGAAGACGGAAATCCGACCGGAAAATGTATAAAAGATATTTCGGGAACTATTCACATAGTTGAAGCGGAAACCCTGCGCGAGTTTGAATCTTATCATCTTGATCTTTCTGTAAATACAGCTCCTCCAAGAATGCGTGGTGCTGTAATCCAGAGAGATAAGCCGCTTCCAAATTCTACGGGTGAAACAGCGCACTTTATTGTCTGCTTTAATATTAAAAACTTAAATAATACAGTTCATCAAAATGACACAAAAGATTTGTATATCGGAAGTGAACTTTATAAAATTGATTTTTCAGGCGGGTCAATTGAAATCACTGACGAAGAAGGAAGCTCATCAAATTTAAAGCTTTCTACCACTGCACCGACTTATCTTTACAATGTTGATGGAGCAGATACTGTTTTTACTGCCGGAACTTCTGCTGAAGGTTTTGTTCCATTGTATTATACAACTGATATTAATGCAGATTCTGTTACAGCAGCGAATGCGGTTTCTTATAAAATTCAGCTTAAAGATTTTGACGGCTTTGATACGGCAAGCACTGTTGCAAATGTTACAGATCGATTGTGTCCGCCTCAGGTAAATGTTAATGCGACATCAACTGAGTATGCAGCAGATGATGTTACTGGAACCTTTGATTTAGTTATTTCTCACAGCGGTGAATGTTACCACAATGAAGAGGGTGTTGAAGTTGCAGGAGAGCCTGTTT
>JAILNY010000152.1 GCA_024691105.1 Treponema sp.
GCGGCGGCGCGTTCCTGGAACATTTTCTTTACGGCTTCGGCAAAGAGCTTGTCTTGACTATTCATCTCTGGAACAGAGAAGATTGGCTGGCCGTCAGTTTCGGAAACACGGAAAATTTTTCTCGGGTCGGCTTTGTATGCCGGAGAAGATTTTGCATTTACCCACCAGTTCAATACAGCGATAACGCAGGTAATGTATTTAATAAGATTTGCATTTGTTGCAGTTACGTTATTCGTTCGCTGCTTTGCGTTCAGCAGAACATCAAGGCGTTTTGAAACAGGTGTATCAATACCAAAATGATAACAGTCCCATGGATTTTCAACTCCGTTAATGTGACCGTTTGGCGGGTCGACAAGACCTGCCTGACGAGACAAATCAGAAAAGCCCGAAAGCATATAAGCAAGACGTGTCGAAAGTGCGATGTACTTATTGTCATTTACAGGACGCTCAAGCAAAAGCTGTTCAAATGTAAAATGCGGAAGGAACAAATATTTTGTCTGCCAGTAAAGTGTATTAATTGTTTTTTTACCAAGCTGTGTTGTTCCAAAGTTTGGCTGAGTGTAAGTCTGGTTTACAAGATTCTTTAATTCTTCTGCATATTTTCTGTTAAATAAATCTTCGCGGTAAGCAGGAAATTCATTTATACCTTCAACGATTGAATCGCGTTTGTCAGCAAGAAGAGGATTTGCTTCTACATTAAACTGGATGCTGTGGCATGCCATAAAAAAGTCTTCAAGAATTTTAAGAAGAACAATTGTAATATGAAGAGGATTTTTTGGAGACAGATAAAGGAATGGCTCGCCAAGTTCGTAAAGCGGTTCAAAATATGGATACATGTCAGGAAAATCTTCGAGCGACAAAAATCCTGCCTGAGGGAACATCTGGTCAAGAAGCTTAAGACCTGTTTTTACCATTTCAGTTTTTTCTTCAACAGGCTTTTCTGGTTCTGCGGCAGCTTTCTTTTCTGCTTCGATTTTTTTCTTTTCTGCTTCCAGTTCTTCCTGTGTCTTTTTCTTCTCTGGTAAAATTAAATCAAATTTTTTAAGTCCGACAAATCCAAGAATTGTACTTATTTCCTGTGTAAAGAATTTTGGATAAGTCACAAACGAAGTTCCGCACATACGCATGAGCAGAGGATAAAGGCCTGCAGCACACTGCTGGTGAATGTAAACCCATTCTGTGATTGCTTCTTTTGCAAGCATCTGGAATTTATCTTTGTTTGCCTTTGGATATTTCATTATGTCGGTATAGATGTCTTTGATAATCTGAGTAATTGTCGCATCGCCAAGGTAGTACACAGTGATAACCTGTTTGTAAATTGCTTTTACAAAAGGAACAAGTTCACTTACAAGAACAACCTTGTCGGTATTTTCAAATTCAACGTATGCAAGCTTGATGTCGCGTGTATTCCACATTGCAACCTTGCGCAGGAATCTGAATTTTAAATCTGTCTCATTCTGGATTTTTGCCTTGTATGTGTCAGGGCTGTTCTGGATTATTGTTTTTACGACAGTGATAAATGTCTGAATATGTTCGATATGATTTTTGAGAGTCACTTCGACAAAGCCAGGGAGAACGCGTTCTGTGCCGTCTTTCATAAGAGGGCGCAAAAAGTTGAACATGCCCCAGTTCTTTTTGATATTGTATTCGGCTGACATCATAAGGCGGTCAATCAACTGGTTGTCTTTTTGAGAAATGGACGGAAGGTCTGGAACGTGTTTTACTTTTTTGCCGGATGCGCCGCCTGCGGTTTGACCAGCTCCTGTTTTTGCGCCCGACGAGCTTGAAGAGGTTCCCGATTGAGAGAAAGAGCCTGAGCTTGAAGAGGAAGACGATGAGACAGGGGCACTTGTCTGGCCTGTGGCTTTGGAGTGGCTTCGATGTTGAACGGCTCTTTTTGGGAGCTTTGAATAATCAACTGGAACAGATTTTTCTACAAAGATTTCACCGCCAAGAACTTTTGTCATTTTTGCGGCTTCTTCCGGATCAATCATTCCGATGTTGCGTCGTGTATTTTCAAGTGTTCCAGGTTCAAAGACTGCCTGAGGTTGTTTTCTTTTAAATTCGATATCGTCTGCCATATAAAATTCCTCTTACAAAATATCGGCTATATTATCGGCAAAAAAAATTGTCTAATTTAGCAGGAATTATTCACCCCGCCTTGATAAATTCAATTTAACTTCTATATTAGAGTTGCACCAATATTATAGACGCAGTTTACTGCGTTTTGCAATTGCAGGAAAATCTTTTAGAATAATTTTGTTGCCGTCAGCGTCAAGAAGAGTTCCTTCGAGTGTTCCAAAAATTGTGTTGTAGCTGGATTTTATTGCGACAATATCAATTGTCCGCGAAATCAGGTTTTTTGGTGTGAATGTCAGGTCAACCATACTTTCGATATCCTGGATGATCCAGTTTTGCGCAAGCCCGAACGGATGTGTGATATTTACGGGCGGCATTGTTGTGGTTTTGCCGTCTGCAAAAAGTATGTTGTCGTTGTAGCTGTCTGTGTCGACAGAGTCGAGCGAAGTCATCGAGAGTCTGAATCCGATTTTTTTACCGTCAATTTCACCGCAGGCTGTGATGTTTTCGCCGCTTGTGATGAATTTATAGTAGGAACGGTTTTCAAACAAAAAGCCAAAGCCGTTTTTATTCTGGAATGACTCTAAAAGGTCGCCGGATTTTAGTATAAAATTCATTCTGCCCGAAATCGGTGTAAAGGCGTACCAGGTTGCAGAACAGCGTCGCATTGTCGGTGCCGGTTTTACCGAGAGGACTTCACCGGAAGCTTCGTTTGAAAAGCGGCCGAGGAACGAAAGTTCTACAAACGGACGAAGGCTGTCGCCTTTGACTTTTAGCTTTATCGAAAGTCTGTCCTGATTGTGGTCCCAGCCGATTCTAATATAGCGCGTGCGGGCGGTACTTACGCAGACTGCTTTTGCAAGTTTTTTTGGAATTAAGTGAATGCGAAGACCCAGGAAAATACGGTAAACATATTTGACGTTGTTTTTTTTGTTCCAGAGTGAAATTTCGGCCATGTTAACGATTTTGTTGTCAAAGATGTCGATTGAGCCGATGTAATCTTCAAACGAAAAATAATAAATCAGTCGACCGCGGATTCTAAGGCGTGAAAAAATCGGCGGAAGTGGAATTCCTAAAAACGGAGCTCTGACACCTGCAATATCGAGTTTATCTGGAAGCGAATTAAAGGTTCCAAAAACAGGCTTTTGATGAGAGATAATTTTTTCTGGTGCCGGAGAGATTTTTCGACTGTACATTTGTTCTATTATATCACAAAGAGTTTATTCTTCAACATAGAACCCGGGCGAAATTACGTCGATGCATTCCTGGGCAAGTTTTTCTAAGAGCGCGATTCCCTGGTCGGTCATAAGCGAGCCCTGAACTTCTGTGTAAAAATAATACTGCCATGGAACGTCTTTTACCGGATGACTTTTGAGCGACTTTAAATTGTAGCCTGAGTCACCAAATACTTTGATGGCCTTTGCAAGAGCGCCTGGAGCGTCTTTAATAGTAAATAGAACGATAAACGTGCAGTCTTTTGCCTTGTTTACAAAAGCAGGTCTGTGATTTGAAAAGACCGCAAAGCGCGTTGTGTTCTGATCGTTTTCGTTTATGTTTTTCTGGATAACGTCAAGACCATAAAGGGCGGCTGCTTCTTCGCTGCCGATTGAGGCAAGGGATTTATCTCCTTTTTTAGAAACCATTTCTGCAGCGACGGCTGTATTAGATGCGTACTCTGCTTTAAGTCCGTGCTCCTGAATAAAGCCCATGCACTGATCAATTGCCTGCTGGTGGCTGACAACGGTTTTAATATCGGAAAGCTGTGCGCCTTTTACACCGAGAAGGGTCTGGTCAATGCGCTGCTTGAACATACGGATAATATGCAGCCGCCCGCGGAACATTAAATCAAATACCTGGTTAACGTCACCGGCAAAGCTGTTTTCAAGCGGGAGAACGGCATAATCACATTCATTTTTTTCTACGGACTCGTAGGCCTTTGCAAAAGACGGATAAGAAACAAGTTCGCCTTCTGGAAAGAGCTTTCTTGCGGCAATATAGGCAAAAGCGCCTTTAATTCCGCAGAATGCAATTTTTTGTGTTGTTTTTTCTATTAAATCCGACATTGCTGCAATTATATAGAAATTATTGTGCGTTTTCAACCGCGAGGTTTTTGAGCCATCGTTCCTTTTTAAGCCAGAAATGCGCAATTGCAATTTTAGGAATTTCAACTGCCTTGATAATTGCGTACATCATTACAGGTCCCATCGTAGTAAGCTTTGCCATTATAAAAATTCCAGGAATTACGATAAACAGGTTTCCGATTCCGTCAACGAGAATGCCCATTATCGTATCTCCGCCGGCGCGGCTCACTGCAAACTGGCCGTTGATATAAACCCATAGCGGCATGTAAATTGCCATCACCAAAACCATTTTTGTACAGATGTCCTGAGAGTGCGCACTTAAATTGCTGAATACAACCGGCACTAAAAGCATGCACAAAAGACCGATACCCGTAAAGAAAAGTCCAAAAATTTTAGCACCGTTTAAAAGCCAGATCTTTTCCTGACGGGCCAGTTCCAGCTCGCCGCGCCCAAGGTCCTTTCCGATGATGACACCGGTCGATGTAATAATTCCACCAAAAGCTACAAAGAAAAGATTTGAGATTGCAAAGCTTGCCGACATTCCCGAAACTACATCCGCACCACCGCGGCCGTTGTAAAGCGCAGTAGTAATTGTTTCTGCAATTGCCCAGACCATTTCTGAAAACATAATCATCCAGGCCTTATGGAAAATCTCGCCAAAGAGTTTAAAATTTACATGGAACATATCATATAAGTTTGCAGTAAAGTCTGGTCGCTTTTTTATCATGTAGCCGATAAAAAGAAGCGCTTCAGTTGTGCGCGCAATGATTGTTGCAATTGCAGCACCTTGGACTTCAAGTCGTGGAGCGCCTAAATTTCCATAAATAAAAATCCAGTTAAAGAATGTGTTTACAAAAGTTGCGATTATCGAAATTATAAGAGGAACTTTTACTTCTCCAATTTCGCGAAGCGATGAAGAAACCATTGCAGAAATTACCCACGGAATTGCAATAAAGCCGATGAGGCGCATGTATTTTTCACCTTCATCAAGAATAATTTCTGCCTGGATATTTCCTTTTACCATGTAAGACAAAATTTCGCGAGGAATTACAAAGCACGAAAAAGAAAAAAGCGCCGCTACAAAAATTCCTGCCCAGATTTTAAAACAGAAAGACTGCTTCATTCCGTGTTTGTCTTTAGCGCCTGAAAACTGTGTTAAAAAAATTCCGCCGGCCATACAGATTGTATTTAAGAAAACCATAAAGACAAAAATAATCTGACCGGTAATATTTACGCCTGACATTTTTATGTCGCCAAGACCAGCGACCATAAAGTTGTCGATAAGAGAAACTAAATTCTGAATCAACATCTGTGCCATTACAGGCAATGCAATCATGAGAGCTGATTTATAAAACGGAAGAGAACCAAAGCCACTGAAAAGAGAATTATTGTTTTTCATAAATTACCTGAAAGTATCCTGATACAAAATGCAAAGAACAAAAATCGCGCGATGCATTAATTCGCATGATTTTACAAATAAACTGTTATATCAATTATCAGTCAAAGTTGAATAAATTTCAATCTGTCATTATTATGAAACTGTGAAAGTTTTGAATAAGCTGAAAGAGACTGCGGCATCTGTTATTCCTGTTATGGTGATTGTTCTCTTTCTTGGATTGACTGTTGTTCCTGTTGAAAAAACACTTCTTGTTAGATTTGTTATCAGCGGAATTTTTCTTATCATTGGTCTTACAATTTTTTTAGTCGGTGTTGATTTGGGAATTCAGCCGATGGGTGAGAGATGTGGTGCTGAACTTACCAAGCGTCGTAATTTGTCGCTCTTGTTGTTTGCCGCATTTATAATTGGATTTATTGTTACAGCTGCGGAACCTGACATTCAGGTTTTTGCTTTGCAGGTAAAAAATATTTTTTCGTTTGTTAATAAAGAAATTTTTACTTTTGTAATTGCAGGCGGTGTCGGCTTTTTTATAATGCTTGGTCTTTTGCGGTCGGTGCTGGGATTTTCTTTAAAGTTGTCTTTGTTTGTATCATATGTGGTTTTATTTCTGATTGCAGCTTTTGTTCCTGATAGTTTTTTAAGTATTGCATTTGATTCTGGTGGTGCAACAACCGGGCCTATGACGGTTCCTTTTATTATGGCGCTTGGTCTTGGTGTTTCTATGGTAAGGTCTGATGGAGAAAACTCGTTTGGTCTTACGGGGCTTTGTTCTGTCGGACCTGTAATGGCAGTTCTTGCATATTCTCTCGTGTTGAAAAATCTCGGTTTTTTTAATGAAAGTTTTCAAGATGCAGCTTCTGCTCAGATTGCTGCCGATGCTGTAAGAGGAAATTTTTTCGTACAGATATTCAGCCCGTTTGCAAAGGTTGCAGGAAAAACTTTACATGAAGCATTAATTTCTATCTTACCGTTGTTTGGTCTTTTTATAATTTTTCAGATTACGCTGCTTCGTATGACGGCGCGTCAGGTTGCGCGAATTGTAATCGGTTTTATTTACAGCTTTCTGGGTCTTACGATTTTTTTAATTGGAGTGAACGGCGGCTTTGCCGAGGCCGGAAGTGAACTTGGTAAAACTTTAGGACTTGCTGCAATTGAGCGCGGTGGTATCTGGTTTGTTTTGATGATTGCTGTTGGCCTTGTGTTTGGTGCGGTAATCGTTTGCGCTGAGCCTGCGGTGTGGGTTTTGAGTGAACAGGTCGAAAACGTTTCAGGCGGAACGATAAAGCGAAAGGTGCTGCTTATCTTTTTGAGTGTCGGAACTTCGATTGCAATTGGTCTTGCGTTGTACCGCGCGATTGCGGGCTTTAATTTGAAATATATTTTGATTCCGGGTTATGCGCTTTCGATGCTGCTTATGATTTTTTGTCCGTCAATGTTTTCGGGAATTGCGTTTGACTCTGGCGGTGTTGCCTCGGGGCCTTTGACTTCGACATTTGTTTTGTCGTTTACGCTTGGGGCTGCGGCCAACGGAACAAATGCGGGAGACTCGTTTGGTGTTATAGCGCTTGTTGCGATGATGCCGCTTATTGCGATTCAGATAATGGGAATTATTTTTAAGGTAAAATCTTCTAAGCAGGCGCGTCTTGCAGAGAAAGCAGAAACGGCTGCCGCTGAAAATATTTCTGGAGGTGCAGATGAGTTATAAATTGATTATAACGGTAGTTCCTCAGTATTCTGGTGAACTTGTGACAAAGGCTGCAAGAGATTCCGGCTGTCCGGGTGGAACTGTTTTGATGGGAACAGAGACATCGGAAAATGGAATAATTCAGCTTTTAGGATTTGGGGATGCGCCTAAAGATATTACTTACAATCTGACTGATGCGGATGAGTCAGAAAAAATTATCAGAGCAATTTGCAGCTCGACCGCTCAGAAAAAATCACGATTTGGAATTTTGTTTTCGATTTCGGTCGGTGATTTTATCAAGGCCGGCTCTGATGCAGATACACAGGAAGTGTGCGGTTTAAATACATGCGTAGCCAAAGAGCGCACAGTAATCGCGGATAAACAGAAAGCGCAGAATCAAGGAGATAATGATATGAGTAATTCTTACCAGATGATAAATGTAATTGTAAATAAAGGTTATGCAGAAGACGCAATGGCAGCAGCTCGTAAAGCTGGAGCCGGCGGCGGTACAATTATTCAGGCGCACGGAACTGCAAAAGAAGGCGACGCAAAATTCTTTGGAGCTGAAATCGTTCCGGAAAAAGACATGCTCATGATTTTAGTTCCTTCTGATAAAAAAGAGGCAATCGTAAAAGCGATAACCGACCTTAAATGCTTTAGCAAAGCCGGCAGTGGAATTGTATTCTGCAACGAGGTAAAAGATTTTACAGTGCTGGGAAAGAAG
>JAILNY010000160.1 GCA_024691105.1 Treponema sp.
AAGAATCCATAACTTCTGATGAAGGTTCAAGAATGTCAATAAGGCGTTTATGTGTACGCATTTCAAACTGTTCACGTGACTTTTTGTTTACGTGAGGTGAACGCAATACAGTTACCTTGTTAATTCTTGTAGGAAGTGGAATAGGTCCTGAAACCTTAGCTCCAGCTTTCTGAACTGTCTGCACGATGGCTTTTGCACTCTGATCGATCAACTCAACGTCAAATGCTCTGAGTCTGACACGAATCTTTCCATTAGCCATTTATGTACTCCTAACTTTGATACAGGCCCCGCACAAGGCCGAACCTGCATCAAAAATTTTTAACTATTCAACGATCTTTGTAACCTGACCAGAAGCGATTGTGCGTCCGCCTTCGCGGATAGCAAGCTTAAGACCTTCATCCATAGCGATTGGGTGAATAAGTTCACCGATAATCTTAACGTTATCACCTGGTTTTACCATGTCTGTTCCAGCTTCGAGATTTACTGTACCAGTAATATCTGTTGTTCTGAAGTAGAACTGTGGACGATATCCAGAGAAGAATGGAGAGTGACGTCCACCTTCTTCCTGAGAAAGAACGTAGATCTGAGCTTCGAATTTTGTGTGTGGGTGAATTGATCCAGGAGCTGCGAGAACCTGTCCACGAACAACGTCCTTCTTTTCAATACCACGGAGGAGGATACCTACGTTATCACCAGCCTGACCCTGATCAAGTGTCTTCTGGAACATTTCGATACCTGTTACTGTTGATTTTGCTGTTGGTTTGATACCTACAATTTCAACTTCGTCGTTCATGTTAACAACACCACGTTCGATACGTCCTGTTACTACAGTACCACGTCCAGAAATTGTGAAGATGTCTTCGATTGGCATCAAGAATGGTTTTGATTCATCACGAACTGGATCATCGAACCATGTATCCATTGCTGTGAGCAATTCTTCGATACATTTTGTGTTTTCTGGATTTGAAGCTTCGTTAAGAGCTTTGAATGCAGATCCTTTGATGATAGGAGTGTCTGCAGAGAATCCGTAAGATACGAGAGTATCTTTAACATCTTCTTCACAGAGTTCGAGCATATCTGGGTCTGCAAGGTCAGCCTTGTTCAAGAATACGATAATCTTTGGAACACCTACCTGACGAGCAAGCAAAAGGTGTTCTTTTGTCTGAGGCATAACACCGTCTGTACCTGCACAAACGAGGATAGCACCATCCATCTGAGCTGCACCAGTAATCATGTTCTTTACATAGTCAGCATGTCCCGGACAGTCGATATGTGCATAGTGTCTCTTGTCTGACTGATACTCGAGGTGACGAGTATTGATTGTAATACCACGCTCTTTTTCTTCTGGAGCATTATCAATTTCGTCATACTTAAGAGCCTTATCACCATACTTATTAGCACAATATGAAGTGATAGCTGCTGAAAGTGTAGTCTTACCATGGTCTACGTGACCAATAGTACCAACGTTCATGTGAGGTTTAGTTCTTTCAAACTTCTCCTTTGCCATGTGTTTCTCCTTACCGGCAGTCCTTATTGCCGGCATTCAAAATATTTTTTGTGTTGCACTTTAAGCCAGAATAGCGATCTTTATAACTAAAAGAACAACCATTCGCATACACATTTAATTGCAATTTATAATTGAAGAGATTTGTAGTAGTCGGAAAGTGAATAATTTTTTTTACGTACCAATATAGAAGAAATACTAAAAATTATTCTCAAGAACGTTCCATCTATTCGGAACATTCATGGCCGGTACCACCTATCATCATCAATTTTCTTACATTTGATGACTGGTCTGGCATCCTAGAGCCTGGCAGTTACAAGCTGCAGCAGAAACCCCTGATGCTTTTTCAATCTATAACCACTGTCAACGACAGTAATTCACTCATCTAAGGGCCGTAAAAATCTGAATATTGCTAAGCAATAAGCTTTACGATTTTACCGGAATTAAATCCGCCTGACTCTCAAAGAACCCATACTCTGCCCATCACAGATAGACAGGTTCTACATTTATACACTTTTTTAAAATAAGTTTCAATACCTAAAAGATAAAAAATGTAAAAAAAAATGCACCCTTTTCAAGGTGCACGTAAAGGAAGCAAAACCTGCAGAAAAACTCAATTCTCTGCAAGTTATACATTCTACCAGCGGAAATGAGCAAAAGCCTTGTTTGCTTCTGCCATTTTGTGTGTATCTTCCTTTTTCTTGAAAGCTGTTCCTGTGTTGTTGAAAGCGTCCAAAAGTTCAGCAGAAAGAGTATCTGCCATACCATGACCACTTCTCTTACGAGCTGCTTCGATAATCCATCTCATAGCGAGAGCTTCGCGGCGAGCATCGCGGATTTCAACTGGAACCTGATATGTAGCACCACCAACGCGGCGTGATTTTACTTCTACAACAGGCTTAACGTTATCAAGAGCCTTAAGGAATACTTCCAAAGGATCATTGCCAGTTTTAGCCTTAAGTTTATCCATTGCATCGTAGATGATCTTTGTACAAGTATCTTTCTTTCCATCGAGCATCATGCGAGTAACGAATTTTGATACAACCTGGCTGTTGTATTTTGCATCCGGCATAATCGGACGGTCAATAGATTTCTTATGTCTTCCCATCGTAATCCTCCTCTATTATGCCTTAGGTCTCTTGGCACCGTATTTTGAACGACCGCGTTTACGATCTTCTACACCAAGAGTATCTTTTGTACCGCGGATGATGTGATAGCGCACACCAGGAAGGTCCTTAACACGACCACCACGGATTAAAACTACAGAGTGTTCCTGCAAGTTATGTCCAATACCTGGAATGTATGCAGTAACTTCAATACCATTAGACAAACGAACACGAGCTACTTTTCTCAAAGCAGAGTTCGGTTTTTTTGGAGTAACAGTCATTACACGTGTACAAACACCACGTTTCTGCGGACAAGACTCAAGTGCGGGAGATTTGGTCCTGTTTGCAGCTGACTTACGTCCCTGACGAATCAACTGATTAATTGTAGGCATCTTAAAAATGTCTCCTTATTATAATTACCGGTCAGCACCCCGGAAAAATTACTTTATAAGCCTGTCTAACCAAACGACAGTTATCCCGTCGCCGATAAAGATAGGTTTGAATAGTTTAGTGAATTTACAAAAGGAATTCAAGGGAATTTTAAGAAATTTGAATAAATTCAGGAAAAAAAATCACCATAAAAACGCGCGCAGAACCGGCACTTTGGACAAAGCCTATTTTATATGTCGGCGAAAAAATTCACATTCATCATCATTACAGAGTTTTGCTTCGGGAAGCTTTATATTGCAATGGAAGACGTGGAACAAAGGATTGTCGATTGAGCCGTAGCAGTGATATTCGTTTTTTATCTTTGCGCGGTCGAGGGCTTCTTTGATAAACGGAACCTGCGGTAAAAGAAAGTCGCCGTGACAGGACATGACAAAGGCCGGCGGAAAATCCTTTGTAAGATGTGCAGTTGTGTCAATTAAATCAAGTTCTTCTTCTGTTCCGCCATGCTTAAGCAGAGACTTAATCAAAAGCACCTGATCTGTATTTATTTTAATTCCACAGTTCACCTTGTAAACACCGCAGTTTAATGCAACGGCACGAACTTTAAGTGATTTTTTCTGGATGAACGGAAAGTTTTTGGCAAACTCAGGATTTGTAAGCGCTGACATATATATAGAAAGAATATGCGCGCCGGCTGAATCTCCAAGGGCAAAGACATTTTTTGTGTCAAAGCCGTATTGAACAGCATTATTCTGAATCCACTGAAAAACGTTTTCGGTATCTTCAACAGAAGCGGGAAATTTTGATTCCGGGCTTAAGCGGTAAGAATAATTGACCACGGCAAAACCGTGCTCTGCAAGACTCATGCAGTAATACTGGTAAACCTCTTTACTGCCGTAAATCCAGCCGCCACCGTGAATGCTTACGATAACCGGAAGCTTTTTTAGGGATGAACCTGTATGAGGACGATAAACATCCAGCTGATTAAGCTTTTTGTCATGTGCTTTATCTGAATACTGGATGTTATCAAAGCGAACAATACCCGGTGGGGTCGAAAGGCCTTTGTCACGTTTCCGGTCTGACTTACCCCAGAGATATCTGATTTTTAATGCTGCAAAGTAATATGGAAACTTCATCCCGGTATTGTCCTTTTGGTATTTAGCTGATTTTATCTGAACTTATCTGACGCCGGCTGCCTGATCCTGTGTTGCAGCCTTCCAGAACTGACTGCGGCCAAACGGTCCGACTTCACCACGCATTTCAAGCGTATCAACTTTATACTTTTTGCCGTCGGCTTTGTGGAACGTAATACGGCACTTATAGCGCTTTCCGTCACCCGGATCAATGATATAACCGTCTGCCCACTTGCCTTCTTCAAGCTTTACAAGACCCCAGATCCAGGTTGTACCAACAGTTTTGAGAGTACCGATATCGGCATTGTTGTTAAAGTTTTCATAATGGCGGCCTTTTCCGCCATCTGTCAAAGTGTCCTGCGGATAATTTGCTATAGAAAGCATTTTTCCGTAGAGCTTGCCGTTTTCAACCCAAATCTGCCAGCCTGCAGTCGGCTTATTTGTTTTTTCATCAATGCTGATCCAGTAACCTTCAGTCGGATCCAAAGCAAAACATACTGCGCTTGTTAAAACAA
>JAILNY010000162.1 GCA_024691105.1 Treponema sp.
TTATGAGGTTGTCGAAAATCCTGCTTGTAAGAAGATCCGGCTTGGTTTTACTGATGCTGAGATTGACGCTTTGCTTAAAAAAATTGAATAGGAGTTTTGAAATATGGCTTTAAAACTTTGGGCTGATGGAGTTGATGACGCCTCGGTTGCTACTATTCCGGAAAACGGAAATTTTAAATGTGTGGGTTCTTCTTACCTGGTAAAGAAGGATCCTTTTGCTTATTCTGAGAATAAATTGATTCTCAAAGATGGCTTTGCGGTTGATTTGTATGATGGCGTTGCATGGCGACAGATTACAAATAGAGCTTCGATTGAGTTTGATCCAGCAGAGAATCTTGATACTGGTGATACTTTGCAGCATGGTAAGGATTACTATGTTTATATCACTTTGACAGGTTCTACTATTGCGATTGTGGTTTCTTTGAATTCTACTTATCCGGACGGATTCAATGCTAATAATAGCCGCAAGATTGGTGGATTCCATGTTGGCCATATCAGAAAAGTTTCTGATGACGGCTTGTGGGTTCCTATTGATTCTGCAGGTAATAAGTTTGGTTCTTCTGGTACTAAGTGGCAGGATAACGTTGCTACTGGTATTGTTCCTAACAGTGTTTGGGATATGAAAAATCGTCCTAAGATAATTGTTCCTGGTATGGTTAAAATTAATGAAAACTTGTGGGAAGGTATTTATATTCCTTCTGTTGATGAAGCCATTACATTTATGGCCGGCACTAACGGTCTTTCTGTTGCAGAAGGTAAGCTCAAGATTGCTTATGGTGAACTTCCTGCTACTGGTACTGAGGGCTTGAATCAGTTTAACTTTAATGAGCTTGCAGCTCGTCAGGGCTTGCGCCTTTTGTCTTATGATGAATGGTTGCAGGGTGCTTTCGGCTCTCCTCAGGGCGAAGATGGTTCAAATAACTACGGATGGACTAAGACTACTAACACGGCAAGATGCCGCACTGGTTGTCAAGTTGATCCTTCTACAGGCGAATTTGACAATGTTAATGGTGTAAAGCCTTATGCTATTTCGGCTAAGAACGTTGTTGATTGCGCTGGTAACGTTTCAGAATGGACTAAGACATTCTCACTTGATTTCAGTTCTACTAGCTGGAACTGGCAGAATGTTCTCGGTGCTAATCAGGGTCAGGCTTATCTCCCTAACAGTGGTGGTTTGCGTGCGTTGCGTTGCGGTTACTACTGGAACGATGGCGTGCGTTGCGGTCCTCGCACGGTCGATGGCGGCGTCAGCCCGTGGGACGTGCACACGAGCATCGGTACGCGGCTCGGCTGTGATTCGCTTTAGCGAATCATCTGTTTTCTGATTCTCTGGAACTCTGGTTTTTCCGGTATGGAAGAGACATCTAAAGAGAAAGATAAAGCTAAGTTTCCGCCAGGAGACGTGCGGAACTTAGCTTTATTCAGAAAGTTTGAGGATTTTATAATTTATTTTGAGCCTATAGTTGAAAAGTTTCCGCATTATGAACATTTTGCCCTGGAAACAGATATTAAAAACTGTTTGCATCGCACAATGGAACTCATAATCAAAACTAATCGAAGCTCCAGAAAACTGGAAGGTTGGTATCATATAGATACTGAGTTTGAAGTCATAAGATTTTATATCCGGTTTGCTTATGCTAAAGGCTCAAAATACCTTTCATCTCATAGCTATGAGACAGCTTCAAAGAAGATGAAAGAATTAGGCTGCATCCTGGGCGGTCTGATAAAAAACAGGTAACTAATGAAAAAGTGATGGTTTGCGTGCGTTGCATTGCGGTAACAACTGGAACAATGGCGTGCATTGCGGTCCTCGCACGGTCAATGGCAACAACAACCCGTGGAACGTGAACACGAACATCGGTACGCGGCTCGGCTGTGATTTAGCTAGAAGAATTAACTGAGGTTTGAATGTTTACGGACTTCAAATCGTGATTGCTTCAAAAAGAAGTTTGAATCAGATTAGTTATCTACGGTTTTTTTATACAAAAAAAACTGAAATTTTACGCTGGTGGGAAGATTTGCGAATCTTCCCACTTTTATAATAAATAACAAAGAAGGTTTTGCTTAAAAATGTTAGACAACGTATTTGAGGATATTTGCAGCTTTGACAATTTGCTTGATGCTTTTTACACCGTATCATCTGAGCATAAATTCAAGCCTGCATCTTTAAGGTTTTATTATCACCTGGAAGAGAATCTGATTGAATTGCAGAATGAATTATTGTGGGGTTTATACAAGCTGGGTGATTTTTATACTTTTATCAGATACGAGCCTAAAAGAAGAGAAATAAATGCGCTGCCATATCGTGATAGGGTGGTGCAGTCTGCAATCTGTAACATAATTGAGCCGGAAATTAAAAAGACTTTTATCCATGACAGCTATGCCTGCATAACTGGTAAAGGCGCGCTGAAAGCTGCAAATAGAGTAAGTTACTTTATGGGTAAAGCCGGCAATTATTTTTATTTAAAATGCGACATTACAAAATATTTTAATAATGTTGATCTGGATATTGCTTTTGAATTGTACAAGAGGCATATATCAGATGTCAGGACGCTTAATCTGATTTATCAGATATTGCATAAGGATAATCCGGAAAAAGGAATTAAAATCGGTAACAGATTAAGCCAGCTGACAGCGAATCTATACCTGAATGAGCTTGATAGATTCGTAAAACATAATTTAAAAATAAAATACTATGTGCGCTATATGGACGATTTTATTCTGCTGGGTACAAAAGCAGAGCTGAAACGCGCATTAAAAGAAATCGAAGCATTTTTAAGGGATGTACTACATCTGGAGCTTAATAGCAAAACAACGATTGATCAGTGTGTTAAGGGCTTGGAGTTTGTCGGATATATAATCTATCCTAAAGGTAAAGTGATTAAAAAGCAAACTATCAACAGAACACGTCGCTTTGTAAGTTCTTACTTAAAAGGTAATGTCGATGATGCTTCTTTCTGCCGGAGCATGGGCAGTATTTGTGGCCATGCAGTTTGCACTGATAATTATATGTTTTACGTCCGGCAGCTGCTGAGAGTTATTCGGCATCTTCTGAATGTTGAGACGTAATGCCTGGATATTTGTGTACAAGCATATCAATAATAAATTTAGAGGTTGTTGCGTAGCCGGCAGCTTTGGCGTTTGCTTTCAACTGTTCCAGCTCTTCCGGTTGTCCTGAAACTGCAATAGAAGCTCTTTTTATTCCTGTTGGTTTACGGCCGCCGCCGTGGTAGCCGTAACCGGTGTATTTTTTCTCTTTTTCCATTTTTAATTTTCCTCTACAGAAATAAAAATATAATCCTCTTCCGGTTTGTAATTTTCAGGTAATTCAAGTTCATTTACATTTACAAGATAACCGAATCCACCAATTTTTCCATACAAAACTAAATCAACTGACTTATCGGAATTTTCATAATCTCGTTGATGATGAATACAATAATTATATGCGGCAGGATTTGTTAAAGCATCCGTTTTCCAATGATTACCTGTTATTTTTTTTCCACCAATCTTCGATTACAATTGTATTACCCTGCAAATAACCTTTTATAATTTTTAATTCTCTATTTGCAAGGCATGAAGATTTAAGCTCAGTTTCGGGATAACGATTGTTAATTTTACCACCGTTATAGATTAAACAAAATTGTTGTTTTGTTATTCCAAAAAGTTCTATTTCACCACTCATAACTTGATTATAATAGCCGCGCATCCTATCTCTTGCGTGATAATCAGAAAAAGAGATAAGAATACAATCGCTCTGCGGAAGATTTTTAAATTTCATAAAATAATAACATTTTTCCAGAGTGTCCATTACAATCATAAATCGCTTCATAATTTTATTCCTCCTGAATGCCTGCGTCTTTTAATATTGTGCAAGCTGTTTCTTCTGAAATATGAAAATTTTTTTGCAAAACTCTTGATGCTAGTTCAAAATCTATACTGTCTTTATTTTCTTTAAGAAAATTTCTAGTCCTATTCAATTCTCGTGTTCTTTTTCTTTTAAAGACTGTGCATTTTTTATCATAAATTGACCATGCCTCAAGATAACTTTTAGACATTGCTAAAACTGAACATCCATTGCTTATTAAGTAGGAATCAGTTTCTAATTTTTCCAAAGTGATAACATCATTTTTATACCCGATTGTTGTTTTATGTAAAAGTTCCATTTTTCATTCCTCCTGAATATTTTTTAGCTGGCATTGCCGCCAGCTTTGGGAGTTATTCCCAGTCGCGCTTTGGCTTTGTTGTGCTGCCGGCGCGGAAGGTTAGAGCGAAGCTCCAGCGGTCAGGCTGGAGGTATTCGCGGCCGTCTGAATCAGTGTAGATTTTTGCACGGCGTTTTTCGTTGTCGTAGTTTATAAGGGCGGTCTTAGCAGTTCTGGATAGAACTGTAAGCTCAAAAATGCAGTTATGATCTCCGATTGATCTTGTGTAGTAAGTTGTGTTTGCTTTGATTTTTTCCATGATTTGTTCTCCTCTTTTAATCCAGGGCTTTCGCCCTGGCAGCTGGTTTAGCAGTTAATTCCGACAATCATCGGCATTCTTGTTTCAAGGCCGGTGTACTGTGTGAACACTGGCTGTAACATATCGCAGTAAACATCGTTGATTTCGTTTACTACTTTTCTTGAAAACTCCCATGTTTTCTTTGAAAGTCTGTCGCGGCAGAATTTCATTGTGTAGGTGTCTGTAGGATCAAGAGAGATTAAAACCCTGTTGATGCTATGGCAGTTTCTTCCGATTTTGAATGAAAGCTCATTCTTTGTGATAATGAAGTCTTTTGCTCCGGTCATCATTGCGAAGCGGCGACCTCCCAGCTGTCTCAGAATTGTTTCGGCGATTTCCTGATTCATATTGTGTCTCCTTGTTACAGGGCTTTTCGCTCCTGACAATTATTAATATATCATTGTATTTGTAAAAAGTCAATACAAAAAACAAAAAACGTTTAAAAAAAACACAATTATTTTTCAGGTGTGTTTTTATGTCTTTTTATGGTCTTAAAATGTGGCGAAAAACGCTTAAAATAGGGGTTTTTAGGGGTGTTTTAGCAGTCGGTAATGATATTTGTCGATTGAGTGTAAAAAGACGCGTCAGAAGCCAGATTTTAACGGTTTTAGGACTTTCTGACGCTAATCTTCGGCGTTTTTTTTAGGCTGCTATCAGCTGATTATGAATTTTATCAAGTTTGATATTACAATCATCCAGCTGCTCGCCTATGCGATGCAGAGTTGAGTTTTTAATTTCTGCATTGCCTTTGTCTGTGAATACCAGAAGCAAATCGGCGAGGGCGGAAATTTCACTTTGTACCTGATCTAAGGTTTCAAGGGCTTCAATCTGTGATTCTGTAAGGTTTTTATTCGGCATCTTTGTGTCTCCTTGTTATTGTATTATGGCGATTTTCTTTAAGCTCTGGAGTGCTTCGGCGGCTTGCAATCCAAAGAGGCGCGGAAAAATTGCGCTCTGCGGGTTCATCTTTTGCAGCTCGTGGACCAGGATCCGCGGCGTGATGTTTACTTTCTTGGGTTGAATCTGCCAGACAAAGCCGTCGTTTGTAAGTATCGGCTTAGGCAGCAGGGAACTAACCGGAATTGCCTGAACTCTGAGGCCGTCCGGGTAGATTTCCTGAACGATAATTGCGTGCAGCTCATCGGCGAGCTGCTGCATTGTTTTTAGTTGATTCTGCATTGTTGCCTCCTGAATCTGTTTTTCCTTCCGGCGGCTTTAAAATAAAAAGAGCCGGACTATTGTACAACAGTTTAGGATGACTTTCGTCAGGTAAACGTCCAAAAGCCTCGCGGTCTTTTGATAGTCCGGCTCAAATTTGCAATGCAGGATTTATGCACGGATATAGTCCGGGCATAAAAAAAAAGACCTGACAAGTTCATTTGAACGTTACCTGGAAAAAAATCTAAAACTGTTGTACAGTTTTAGCATATACCTAGGTATATGCCTTGTCAAGTCTATTTGTATCTTTTTAGATATTTTTAGATTTTTTTTACTTCATTTATTTACCCATGTATTCATAACTTCGCCTAAATTTTTCGTCATTTCTTTCATAGCTTCTTCTTTGCCTTTTTTGTAACCGTCTTTGAATCCTTGACAAGCTAAATCTAATTGCGGTTCTGAAAGAAAAAATTGTGATTTTAATTTTATACGATATTCTTTCACTTTTTCTTCGTCAGTCATGTGCATTTTTTTTACTCCATTAAAATTGTAATTGACTTTGAATTATAGGTTTATAATTCATGTATATTGTTTCTTCTTTGCTTAATCCACATTCAACTTGATTAAGCCTTTTTTCTTTATGCCATTCTTTTAAATATTTTTCATATAACTCACATTCATATCCTGAAATAAGTATTTTTCCCGGATGTTTTATAATTATTTTTAATAATTCTTCATGTTGTAATTCAGTCATTTCATGTTTATATAAATAACCTTTTCTTATTCCTGGAAAATAAGGCGGATCAAGATAAATAAAAACATCAGAAGTGTCATATCTTTTTAATATTTCTTTATAATCCAAATTTTCTATTTGTGCGTGTTTTATTCTTTTGCTTGCTTCTAAAAGTCTTTCAGGTAATTCATTCCAGATTTTAGTTGTAATAGGGGCATTGGTTCGCTGGCTACTTCTAAATCCGTTTTTATAATTATTTGAAGCTCCAAAACCCATGAAACATTTAACAGCAAATTTCCTAGCTTTTTCAACTTTATCATCTTCATCATTGTCAATAAAAGCATTTTCATATTCATCGCGCGAAAAAATAGTAAGATTTATTGCATCAATTAGTTTTTCAGTATCATTTCTTAATACAAAGAAATAATTATAAATTTCAGAATCAATATCATTTATTGTTTCTATAGCAGCTTCTTTTTTATTAAAAAAAACAGCTCCACTTCCAAAAAATGGCTCAACATAAACAGAATGCTCAGGAATATAACTGATTATCCATTTTGCTAATTTATTTTTTGCTCCGGGATATTTTAATATACTAGCCATTTTTTTTTACCTCTTTTATTTCCTGAACATCTGAAAGCTGTATTGCATAAACTGGCTTGTCGATATTCAGATCTGTATTTTTACCGTTTACAATTTCAATTCCTGTTATTTTCGCTGTCATATATTGATTTGTGTAACCTAGTCTAAGTTTGCAAGTTTGCGGAATATGATTGCTAAATTCATTTTTAAGCCTTTGTCTCCAGTAGTCTTTTACTTCCCGATATTCAATCGTTTTTTCTCCGGATTTAATTTTTTCATACCAATTTTTTTTCAGAATGAAATTAAGCATTTTTTATCCTCCTGTTTTACTTGCCTGTAACTTGCTAATCAAAGGGTAATTCCGGCTGCTGGAATTGCAGGATCAGGAATCGGTCATAGATTTTTTTTTGTGGCTTTGTGAGCCATTTATTTATGAGCCTCTGAGCTTCTATTTTGCATTCGCATTTTGACGATAAATAGGCATCGGTTTTAAGGCAGGGTTTAAGGCGGATGCAGCGCGCTATTTTGACTGCCAGGGCGAACTTCCAGCCGTTCTGGTCGTTGAAATAGCGGATTGTGATTGAATCGTCCTGGATGCGCTCGCTGTCTTCGCTTTCGGGTGCGCTGAGAATTTCGCCTTTATCAGAATATATCAAAGTCATTTCCATCCTCGTCTTCAAAAGGATTTTCGGTTGGCATTGGCGGCTCTATATGAGGCTGCTTTTCCGGCTTTGGCTGTGTTTTAGCCGGCTGAATCAATTCCTGCTGCTTTGCCGGTGTCTGTTTTTTTGCAGCTTCTTCTTTTTCCTTAGGGAGCGGCTTTAAGCGCATATTGATAATAATTTGCTCTGGTGCGCCTCCGAAGCGTTTCTGTTTAATGTGAATTTCGGTGTAATCACTTTTAAGGAAGTGGGTGAGCTTATTCTGGCTCCAGGCATCTTTATCAACTGGCTGTCCTTTTTCGTTCAGCTCAATATCGTTGATTGTGCAGTAACGCTCATAAAGGTCTTTTACTTTTACAAAAGCGTTTTCATCTTTGACGAATTCAATATTTTCTTTAACGAATCGGTCAAGGTCGGTTGCCTGATCTTCGATGTAGTCATCTTTATAGCTCTGACACTCTTTTGAAAGCGGGATTTTTCCGCGATGTTCATTTTTGAGCTTGATATAGTATTCGGCAAAGAATTTTACTATGCCAGGATATTCAGGGCGCAAGAGGTCAAAAATATCATTCTCATCTTTGAAATCTTTATCTTCCCCGCGCTTGTGGGTAATTGAAAATGGAATAACTACCATTCGATCAATTGTTGCCGGGTCTTTATTGTCGAAGCGTGGGAGGTAGTTTGTAAGAATGATTGTCTGAGCTGTAGGCTTGAAAACTTTTGCGTTTGCATAAAGCCGGCGAGCTTTTAATTCACCGCCTCCGGTAAGTTGCTTGAATACGGCTGAGTTGAGCATATCGTTTCGCTGGGTTTCGTCCGAGATTCCGGCTCCCATTCCTTCCAGTTCGGCGATTTCAGGGTTTGCGCCGCCGCCATAGTTCCGGATGTCTTTATTAAGCATGATTACCTGGCGCGGAATTGGTGTTGTCATTTTCGGATATAAGTCTGATATAATTTTCATTGTCGTGGTCTTTCCGGTTCCACCTGTTCCGATAAAGATTCCGCCTACTTTGTATTGTGCGCATCGTGAAGGAATCAAACTAAGGTAATAAAAGAGCGTTTCGAGTGTGTCCTGGTTCTTAAAATTAGACTTCATAAATTTTAAGAATTTTTCTGGCTCTGATGCACTGATGATGTCATCAACTTTGTAGGGTAGGGTTCTAAAGCGGAATTCTTCCGGACGAGAATCGCGGATTTTAAGCTCTTTTCCTGAGAAGTCTAAAACGCCATCCAGCAGAGTGAGTGTTTCCTGGACTTGTGGACCGTCAAAAGTGATTGATTCGTGGAATACTGTATCTACTCCGGAGAGAATCTTTTCTACTGCCAGCAAGAAGCGTCTCTGCTGGATTGTTACGCGAGTTTTATTTAATGCTTTTTTGAAGTCATCGCTGTCTTTGTATTCGTCGATATAATAGCCCTGCTGAACGAATGAGGCGAGAATGTTATAGATTACAGCTGAGACGTTTGAAACGCGCTGCCAGATATGATTGTTGAAGAAATAAAACTTCTTTTCATCCTCTACATAAATAAATCTGTTTACGAGAACTTTTGAAACAAGCATTGCGGCCGGAAATTCTCCGGTGTTCCAGTAGAAGTTATTCAGATCTTTATCGTCTTTGAATTGTTTGTATTTTACAGGAACGAGAGGCTTTGAAGCTGATTCTTTATCTGGTCCGAATTGTTCCAGGAACTTATTCTGCCAGTAGTAGGAAAGATATTTTACAGCAATTGTTTTCAAATACTGTGGTTTTACTTCTGATTCGGTTCGATGCTCTAAAAGGTGAGCGGATGCGCCGTTATCAATCAGCAGCTTATTTATTTTTTCGGTATTCACTGAAACTTTGACCAGAGCGCAAAGTGTATCGAAAAGCTCTTGCTTTGTAATTTTAGTTTTGCGTAATTCACGGAAAAAGCGGCCGAGTGTTGTATAGGTGAGCTTACCGTTAGAATCGAGATCTGATTTATCCGGCTCTATCCATTCTTTCGCGTTGTCTAATGCCTGCTGTATAAGCTCTGGATGACCGTTACAGATTGCTTCGTCAGGATCTTTGTATTTTGTGAGTAACGCTGTTTCTATCCTGCCGGAGAATCCAGCCTGTAAAAGTTTTTCGGGAACTGATTGCGTGTTGCACGCAATTATTCCGGCCGCGGTTTTGCCGGCTGTGTCGGCATCGAAAAGAAGCGTAATTTTTTTTACATCTAATAAATACTGTTTGATTTTTGGCTTTGTGAGGCCTGAGGTTCCACCAACAGAAAAAACGTTTGTAAATCCGGCGGCTCTTGCAACAAGCGCATCCATTTCACCTTCTACGAGTATAACTTCTTCTTTGCCTTTTATGTCCTGAGGAGTTGGAAAAGTAGAGCAGGAGAGTGAGCCGCGTTTTTCGCAATGTTCTTTTCCCTCTTCGTAATAATGCAGCTTATAACCGTTTCCGATTTTGATAACTACTCCGGAATGTTCCCAGGAACAATGGCCGGTTGCATTTTTTTTAGTCGGAATACCAGCTGTATAAATTACATTGTTACCTAGTTCCTGCTGTGCAATATCCATTCCAGGCCAGTAACCGAAAAACGAAATCAAATTATTAAGGATTTCATCCGGATATTGTTTTACTTTGCCGCCTGTTGTTTTCTGGATGCGCTGAGCGAGAAAAGCTATAATTACTTCTTTAGCGTGAGGATTTGAAAAGATGTAAGAATCCATTTTTTTAATGGATTCAAGGTTTGGAGTGAATTTTGATTTTTCTTCTTCTGGCTTTTTGGCGCGTTCTATTGGCTTAGGCTCATAATGTCCGCCGCAAAACTTTTCGACAAATTTATATTGCTCTGCGCGGTCTTCAATTCCTTCCAAAAGTCTTACAGCGTCGTATATATCGCCTTTTTCCTGGCATCCGAAACAATAAAAACTTGTTTCATCGAGCTTACAGGATGGATTAGGGTCGTTATGCTTTGGGTTAAAGCAGCAGATTGAGCCTTTTTGCGGTTGTAAGCCTTTTGCGCGTAAATAATCAAAAAGCCGTGGTTTGTACAAATCAAAATTCATTTTATATCATCCTCACTTACTAATTTTCCGTCGAATACTTTTTTAATTAGGTGCGCCTGCAAAGAAATTGTCTGATTGTTTTTATTCAGAACGGCAATTTCATCCGGAGAATACTTTGTACCGTCTTCACAAAAGAGCCAGCCGGAAGCGATATGCAGCGCGACCTTTTGATTTAGTTCTTTTGAAAATTTATACTTCCAGCCAGCTTTTTCTTTCATGCCTATATTTCCTTAGTTGTGCTGATACGCTTCAAAAAGTGCAATCAGATCATCTTTAATTTTATTCAGGGTGTTTATGCGGTGTAAACCTTCTTCACCTTCAAGCTGTCTTTTGAAATAGTCCTGAATTTCTGAAATAACATTTTCAATATCTATCAGAATTGGTTTTGATTCATTTAATTCAGGTATATCCAGAAAACCTTCTTCTTGGTGGTTTTCCGGTTTCTTTGGTTCTTTTGATGGTTCTGTTTTTTCTGTTTTCTGAGGTCCTTTTATATTTTTTTGAGCGCGATATTCATTAAGCGCGTCAGTTGCAGCTTTAACCGTGCCACCATTAGCTTTTACTTTTGCGAGTATATCTGGCAAGTGTTCTTTTGGAATTGACATAAGCTGCGAAAGTGCCTTTGTTGACATGCCTGTTGTATCAATTCCTTGTGCATTTGCATTTTCTCTGACTTCTGTTCCTGACAGGCGATCATGTACCCATGATAAAGACTTTGAAAGCTCTTCGGAAATTTCCTTTTGAGACATTCCGGCAGTAACAAGAGCCTTTATTGCGGTTTCTACGTCTACAGGTTCAAGATCTTCACGCTGTACATTTTCTATCAGCTGGAGAACGTTCTTTGAGCCTTTAACGATTACAGATGCAGTTATCTGGCTGTAATCCTGACCGACAGAACAGAGATAACGAAAAGCCCTAAGGCGGCGGTGTCCTGCAACAAGCTCATACTGTTTGATTCCGTTTTCATCCTCAGGGAGCGGCTTTACTGAAATAGGGTTTATAAGTCCATACTTAAAAATTGAATCAGCAAGCTCCTGAATCTTTTCGTCATTGTATGAAGTACGGACGTTTCCAGTCTCTTTTATCTGATCAAGGCTGATTTTGAATGTCAGCGCGCTTTGTGGTGTAAGTTTAGGCATTTTCTTCCTCCTGAGTGATAATATCTACCAGCTTTTCAAGTCGAGTTTTTACAGTCGGATGTATTTTATATCCGATAGGGTCTGCAACAAATTTCTTAAAACTCTTGATGTCAGGAATAGGAAAATCAATCAGATAATCCTGAAATTCGGTTTTATATGCTTCAAAAATGCCGTCTGGATTAAGTTCTTTTTTGTACTTATTGCAAACAATGAAAACATTTGCATCTAGGCAGCAATTTGAAAGCTGGTTGAAATAATTTTTTGTTGCTCTTAAATCGAGATTTGAACAGGTTCCGGAAATCAGAATTGTATCTGCTGCAAAAACTGCATTACGCGTTTGAGCATTCCATGTTCCCGGAGGATCCAGAATAATAAAATCATACTGCTCCAAAAATCCGGATTTTTTCAGCTGGATTTTAAGCTGCGTGTCCATGATGTTCGCAAGCATATTCATATCAAGGTCAGAAGGGATAATATCAATACGCGGCTCGTTCATTACATCTGGATTGATTTTGACATTGTACGGTTTTACCATTTTTCCAGAAAGAAAATCCTTTGAAGTTTCTTCCTGTAATTCATGGCCGTACATTTCCGATAAGCAGCAGTTATGATCCAAGTCTATCAAAAGAACTTTGTAGCCTCGTGCAAAAAGCGTTTCTGCTGTGAATGTATTGAGGGTTGTCTTACCTGTACCACCTTTTCCATTTGTGGTGGTCATAATTCTGCATTTGTGCATTTTATGTCTCCTTGTTTTTTTGTCAGTTTTTTGACAATTGATTAAAACGGTATTGGATTTCCTTCGTCGTCATATTGCGGCTGCTGAAAATCCGGTTCTGATTCAGGCGGTTCAGATTGTGCGTATGCCGGCGCGCTTGAATCTGCTTCACCTTTCGGTGGTCTTCCTGGAGCGACATTGTTTGCTCTGATAATAACTTTTGAATATTTTTGACCGTCTTTTTCCCAGCGGTCCTGATGCAACTCTCCGGACACTGTAACCTCGCGGCCTTTAGAAAGGGAGTTTACGATTGCAGCTGCATAATTACCTGTAAATGTTACGTCAAAGTAATTCGGATATTGAATCCATTCATCACCTTTTTTTTTGCTTTCATTTACGGCAATAGTGAAGTTTACAACTGCAAAGCCCTCTCTAGGGTATTTAAGTTCAGCAGCTTTAGTTAGTCTGCCGGTTTCGACAACTACGTTGATATTATCTGCCATTTTGTTTTACCTCCTGTTTTTGCCATTGATAAAATGGCGGCTTATATCTACATTCAGACTTCTGGCATATTCTTCCAGAGTACTATCGTTGATTTTCAGCCATCTGAAAATTTCCTCACGATGCCAGGCTCTATGTCCGTTCAGTCTGATTGTCCTGGTTCCGCAACATGGCTGATGCCAGGGCTTTTTTTGCAATGTCTCATAACTTAGAACGCCTTTAAGTTTTGCAGCTTCTTTTAGCGTTATATATTCAGGCAGATTTTTCAGAGTTTCATTATCTGAAAAGACTGCTGCATATTGTGTTACAAGCGTTTGCGTTTTTTGAACTTCCAGCTGTAGAGTTTTGAAGTTCAGCTCAATCAATTCGTCTGTCATATCAGATATTCTGGATGCTGACGAATCCAACGTTCAGAAACAATTGTTGTTTTCAAGATTTTCAAATAAACTGGCGCACCTCTACTGTTATGCAGTTTTGTTGAAAGCCACTGAAAACTCACTCCTGAATCAATACCTGCCTTAAAAAGACTTGCGTAATATTCGCCGTCGATGAACACTCCGCATCTGTTGTCGTCCTTAAAATCAAGCGTTTGCAATTTCAGGAAGATTTTAGTCTGGATCTCTGTTGCCATTAACAGCTTTCATTTTTTCCAGGACGGCTTCCCTCAGGAAAAACTTCAACTTCAATCCGTTGCGATTCAAGTAATCTTCCAGCTCTTTTTTCTCTTCTGGAGTTAAACAGAGCTTTGTAGAAAATGTCTGAATGTTTTCTGGCATTTAATGTCTCCTTATGCTTTTTCAGCATCTTTTGTTTTATGTGTGGCGGTAAAACCACAATAATAATAATTATGCTCAAAACGCCACTTTGTCAAGTCTTTTTGTGTCTTTTTGTATCTTTTTTTATTTAAATTGTGGGCGTATAATCATATAAACCAAAAAAAGGAGGTGTTTTATGCTGCCAATTTATGAACGCATAGGAAAACTATGCAAATTGAAAAAGACCACTATCAATGAAATGATGATAGCTGTAGCTCCAGAAGATGCAAAAAGCCCGCGGGATATATATAACGGCTGGCGACGGCGTAACACTTACCCGCGAGCTGATGAGATTGTCAGGATTGCTAATTATCTGAATGTTTCTGTTGAATACCTGGTAACCGGCGAAGACAAGGATTTTCCAAAAGATTTTTATTGCAAATACAAGGAATACGAAAACCTTATTATGCTGTTACCAAAATTAAGCAACTCAGAATTGCGCGTTGTTGAAGATGTAGTCAAATCTATGGCGAAATGATTTCATTGAGTTTTCTAGGGTAAAAACTCAATGAAAACTCAATAAAAATTTACCACTAGGGCGAAAAGAAACGAAAACTTGTCGCCTTTTTCCTATAAGAAAAACAGGAGAAAAGAGTTATATGGGTATAAGCCCTATTGATTTACAGCCAATCGCCAGGCGTAATGCCGTTATTTTCCGGATTTAATAAAGTTATATATTATATAGATTTACGGATATTTACGTTTAATTGATTGATTGGAAATCGGGCAAAAACTCAATAAAAACTCAATATTTTTGAGGAAAAATTAAATGGAATATCATATTTTCAAGAAAAAAAGCGTTAAAAACGGAAAAACAAAATATAACTGGTATTACTGGTATTGGAATGCTGACCATACAAAGCAGATTCAGAAAGCTTGCAAAAAATGCAAGTCAAAGCGGGAAGCTGAGCTGTATGTTTCAGCCTTGCAGCCTCAAAGCCTTGTAAGTCCGCTGATCAAGGATATTGCATCTGCAATGTTCGTTCCTGGAAGCATGAATTATTTAAGGCGTGAACAGCTGGGGAAATCAATCAAGGAAAACACGCTGAAAATAAAGCGAATGTATATCCGTTATATCATCCGGGATTTTGGCGATATGGATATTCGCGACCTGACAGCTACAAAACTTCTCAGGCATCTGCTTTTAATGAACGATACATCCGCATCCTGGAAAAATCAATATATAACGACGATTGAAGATCTTTACACCGAAGCTATCTGGAGCGGAATCGAAGTAAATCCGCCGCGGTTCGAGCGGTTTGTTCAGAAATCCAAAAAAGCAGATATTTTGACGCTTGCCGAAATTGAAGCTCTTTTTAAGCCTGAAAACTTTCCTGATAGAGCCTCTTTCCTTCTCCTGCTGCTTACACTTTCTGCCGGACTTAGAATCAGCGAAGCTCGCGCATTTACGCCTGAACAGCTCTACCTAAAAGAATCAGCCATTCTGGTAAACGGCTTTTTAGACAGGCATACTGATAAACGGAACTCTTATAATAAGCTGGGAAGCATGGAAGATAAAAAATGGCGCATTGCCTTAATTCCTCCGGCGACGGCTCAGCTGTTGCAGAATTACATTGACGAAACAGGCAAAAAAGGCGACGAACTTTTGTTTACGCACTGGAGCTGCAAACGCACTTATCAGCAGTTTGGCGAAATCAGAAAATGTTTTGAACTTCCACCGTCGGAGAACTGCTATCACATGGACTACATCGAAGACATATTTCATAGAGCTGTAAAAAAAGCCGGAATTGACACCAGCGGCCGGAAAATTACGATGCACAGTTTGCGTTATACTTATGTTACCAGGATGCGCCAGCTCTATGATGGCGAGCTTGTCAGAAAGATGGTCGGCCATGCTCAGATTGAAATGACTGATTATTATACACGCAATGAATTAACTGAAACTTTGCACGCGCTGGCTCAGAAAAATCAGAAAATGCTTGATTTTTTCGGCGAGTAGGCGATTTTTTGCAGGGGCTATTTTTATTTTTGAACACGATTTTCGTTAAAAACGCCGTTGATTTTATGGGAAAACCATTGAATCACGGCGTTTACTCTTTGCCAGCTTCCAATAGGAAACTCGTTTAAATTCTTTAAATTTAAATTTATCTTTTTTACACCTTTAGAATCTTAAATATAAGAATAAAAAGTTAGATATATATATAAATCCATAGGTCAAAATGTAAATGTAAATGTAAAAAAGTTATAAAAAAGTAATTTTGTATTAAACGAGTTTTGAAAAAATAAGAAAACTCGTTTATATAAGCGAATACTTTTAAATTCTGTTTTTTACTTTTACATTTTACGCTTTTTATTACTTTCAAAAGTAGTCTGTATTCAATCAGCTGCAAAAAGGTACTGTCAAACGGGGGTGGCTGGGTGCAATTAGTCGGCGCGCCCTGCCTTTTGTCATTTGTGTGTCATGTTCTGGTTAAGATTAAACAATAGTTAAACTTACACTTGTTAAAATTAAACAAAGGTGTTAAAATGACATAAAACAACAGAAAAACTGCCAAAAAAGCATAAAAACTGCGCTGGCGGTCCTGAGGGAAAAATTGGCTGAGGTAACGCAAACAGTATTTGCAAGCATGGCCGGCGTGAATCGCTCGGCAATCTGCATCGGAATAAAAAATAAGTCTCTTGTTCAGAACTCTGCGGGAAAACTTGACACTGATAATCCTGTGAACAGGCGTTATCTGGATAAACACCAGGCGAAGCTGCGAAGTCAAAATGAGTTTGAAACTTTTGGAAATCAGATTGAAGTGGGAGCGGTCAAAAAAGCTGCGGCCGGTCCAAAGAATCTGGAGACTGACAGAAACGGTGTAGCCGGCGAGCTTCTTAATCTGACGATGCGCGAATTGATTCAGCAGCATGGAAGTATGGCCAATGTAGAACGGTACACAAAGATTGTTAAGGATCTGACTGTTGCAGACGAAAAGGAACAGCGTATTCAGGAACGCCGGTTAGAACAGATTCCTAAGGATTTTGTTCAGGCCAGCGTTTTTGGTTTTTTAGAGGCTTTAATGAATAAGCTGCTGGACCTTCCGGAAAGAATTGCGGATCAGGCGGTTGCGTATGTTCAGGCAGATGCGGAAACTGCGCGAAATAAAATCAAAAATCTTTTAAGTGATGATATAACGGCTGCAATCATGGATTCAAAAAATCAGATTATTAACGGAATTGAAAACATGAAGGGCAGATATTCTCAGGAAGACAATCTGCGCGACATTGTGAGCGATGCGATGGAGAAAACTGAATGAGAGATCCTTATATTGTTCGCCGTCGGCGGACCGGCATTGAAGCCGGTTATCTGAAAAGGATAATGGAGCTTGAAGAACATCTCGCAAAAGCAAAAGAACTTCTTGATGAGTTTTTAGATTTTGAATCGAGTTGTATGGAACGAGGTATTTATATTTCTGACAAGATACGAGCAGAAGCAGAGCAATTTTTAAGCGAGGTGGAGAAATGACAGCTGTTGAACATCTGAAAGATTTTATTGAGGGTGAAAATTGCAATGCGAAAAAACTTATTATTGCGATTCCTGAGGACCTGAAAGATGGTGAACGGAAAATCATTCATTGTCCGGTTTGTGGTAATAAAACTTATGTAATGAGGACCGGCAAAGAAATCAGGGTAAGCTGCGGCGGTTGTAATATTGATTTGCAATTTATTAACGGTTTACAGGGGAGATTGAAAAATGCTTGAGAAGACAGAAAGAAAAATATTCGCCTGTGAATGCAGGGATTATGACATTTTACTGGACGGAAAAAAGTTTGTTGTTTCCGGGGAAAAGTTGGTGGGATGTATTTTTGATGATGATGCAAAATACTTCGAGGGTGCTGTATTTGATAAGCGGGATTCTGGTTATGAGCTTGGCGGTACAGTGGAACTGTCGAAAAATGAATTCCAGGAAAGAGTAAGCTCTTTTTCTGAGATTTTTTAATTTTGGCTTTTTTACCAGCCGGACATTAAAGGCAGCCGGCTTGGATTCAGGTTTGAGTTGTTACTGTAATTCCTGAATCGACATAAAAAGGGGAATGGCTTCCCGGTGCTGATTACAAGGCAGAAAAGCCCGGTTAGATGGCGACGTGGACGCTTGCTTTTAAGAAGCTCGTTGAATCGGGGCGGAACAACTAACCGGCCACTGAAAAGGTGGCAGAATAAATGTTCGATGAAATGAAACGGAAGCTTGTCTTTCCCTGGGCGGTGTTATTGTTTGGTCGCCCTCTTTGTTGAAAAAGTGTTACTACTTTTGAAAGTAGTAACTTAAAAAAAATATAACGAGGTTTTGAAAAA
>JAILNY010000024.1 GCA_024691105.1 Treponema sp.
CCGGCATTTGAACAGCTTGCGTCAACTTTGCAGCAGACTGGAGGAAAAGCGTGGGATCGTCTGCATGAGCAGCTCATTTCAAATATGCGCGATGAAGAAACAAAAAAGATGTTTAATGAATTACGTAACGATGCATATTCTCCGGACCCGGCATTGCGAAAAGCATCTTATCAAAAAGAAGTTGCACTTTTAAAACAAAATGAAATTGCCTTTGCGGCTTGTCTGAATAATTTAAAGGGCGAGACTTCTTCACTTTTAAAAGAGCGCAAGTGGAATAGTGCAATTGACCGCGCGCTGTTTTCTTCGCGAATGTCAAAAGAAACGCTCGATGCATTAATCGGCGCTATCGAAGACAGTCTTCCGCACTGGCGGCGCTACATGCGTGCAAAGGCAGAGTATCTTAAAAAGCACGGCGCGACTGTAAGCAGCGCTTGCGGTGCAAACGAGGGAATTGCGTTTTATGATATGTATGCTCCGTTGCCGGATGTCGGTTCTGCGACCAGCGCTGGTCCTGCCGGCATCAATTCTGTGGCAGGCACTTCTGCGACCCGCGGAATCACGAGCCGTGGGACTTCACAAAATGATTCACTTCTTTCTAAATCATGGACCTTTGACGAAGCGCGCGACTACATCATTAAAGAATATAATTCGTTCTCACCACGCATGGGCGACTTTGCCCGCATGGCCTTTGAAAAAAACTGGATTGATGCTCCGATTTATTCCGGAAAAGTCGGGGGTGCATACTGTCAGGATTTTTATGTTCAGAAAGAGTCGCGAGTGCTTACAAACTTTACTGGAGCATTCAGCGACATCATAACGCTTGCACACGAGCTTGGACATGCGTTCCACTTTAGCTGTATAAAAGACAAGGACTACAAGAACGCAGTTTATCCGATGACGCTTGCAGAAACCGCAAGTACTTTTGCCGAGACAATCGTAAAGCAGGACATTCTTAAAACTGCAAATGATCAGGATAAAATTAAAATCCTTGAGCTTGACTTGCAGGACACATGTGCGGTCTTAGTTGATATTTTGAGCCGCTTTTATTTTGAACGCTCTGTATTTGAAGAACGCAAAAACGGTGAACTTGGTGCCGAAGATTTCTGCCGCCTGATGCGCGACGCACAGGAAAAATCTTACGGTAACGGATTAAATGCAGAGCGACATGAATACATGTGGGCAGTAAAATCGCATTATTACAGCGTTGATCTTGATTTTTATAATTATCCGTATGCATTCGGGCAGCTGTTCTCGGCAGGCCTTTATTCACGATTTAAAAAGGAAGGCAGTGCATTTGCTGACACATATTGTGCACTCCTTGCTGACACCGGCTCAATGAGCTGCGAAGATCTTTGCAAAAAAGCAGGCTTTGACATTACCACAAAAGATTTCTGGCAGAGCGGAATTGCAATGTATGTCAAAGAGATCGATGAATTTTGTGGGTTATGTGAAGGGTAAGGGGTGAAAATTTCTTACCTTTTTGATAAAAATTCATCTAACTAACAATCTGTTTTTTGCTCAAATTTTCTTGACATGTTAATATTACTCTGTACGCGGGTGGTTTTGCATCCGCGCGTGTTGGCATTTTGATTGAATAATTGCAGGCGAAATTCCATTTGAGGAGTAAACTTATGGCAAAGAAAAATTTTTTTATTGTTTTGTGTTTTGTGTTTTGTGCAGGTCTTTTTGTAAGTTGTGGAAATCCAGCATCAAGCAATGGTGGGACAACAGTAATTTCGGTTCCATCTTTACCAGAGGGACAGACAATAAATTTGGCTGATTCAAGTATAACAGCTGCAAATATAGTTACATCAATGAAGTTTGGCTGGAATCTTGGGAATACTTTAGATGCAAATTATAAAGGGGACAACTGGAATATCCAGGCAGGTTCAGCCGAAATTGACTGGGGGCATGTAAATACGGCTTCAGTAGCACTGTTTCAAAAGCTTTATGATGATGGAATTCGTTCTGTACGTATTCCGATTTCATGGCATAACCATGTAACAAAAGTTAATGGTAACTGGATTATTAATGCTGGCTGGCTGGATCATGTTCAGAATGTAGTTAATATGGCCTATGAGAGAGGGCTTTATGTAATAATTAATATTCACCATGATAATTTTGCTGGAAGCAGTCTTGGTAATAATCCTGGTTTTACTTTGAATAACTCTGATTTAGAAAATTCAAGAAAATATGTAAAAGAAATTTGGGAGCAGGTTGCAAACCGTTTTAAGAATTACGATGGGCACCTTGTTTTTGAAACCTTAAATGAGCCTCGTGTTATAGGTGGTGAACATGAATGGAATTGTTCCAATAACTGGACTTGCTCAGATTGTCAGAATTATTTTAATATTATTAATACTCTAAATCAGGATGCTGTAAATACAATTCGTGCTTCTGGTTCAAATAACGCCAGCCGTGTAATTATGTTCCCTGCATATGTTGCTGCTCCTTATGCCGCAATTAATGGCAAAAATGCAAATCTCTTTAGAATTCCAACAGATTCAGCAACTAATAAGCTTGCGCTTTCTGTTCATATGTATACACCGTATAATTTTGCGATGGAAGATCCAGGAAGTTCAACTCTTACACAGTCGCATAAAAATGATTTGAGTTCTCACTTTACAGCGCTTAATACAACTTTCATCAGTCAAGGAATTCCAGTTGTAATCGGCGAAATGGGTGCAACAAACAAAAATAATGACAGCGCACGTACAGAATGGTTTACATATTATCTTGGACTTTGTAAACAGTATGGGGTTGCGGCAATACTTTGGGATAACGGAAATTGGCAAGTTCCGACAACTGGAGCCAATGCGGGAAGTTATAATGAACTATTTGGATTTTATGATCGAACTGCGCAAACCTGGTACTTTCCTGATATGATTACCGCTGCAATTAACGAAAGGAATTAATTTACTTCAACTTAGAAGAGCCGGTAAAACCACAGCGCGTGATTTTACCGTTTTTTTTTAGTTGAATGGATTAATCTTTTGCGAAATTTTTTCTACGATATAATTTGCTTCTGCTTCATCAAGACCAATACCAAATTTTACAGTTTTCATTCCGTAGTCAAAACAGATTTTCTCAAGCATATCTGCACTGCCTCTTCTGTAATTTACATTCACATATTCTGCATTTTGAATAACCCGTATATTTTTGACATTGGAAACAGCGTATTCTTTTTCGGATTTAAAACACAAAGTTTTCTTTGAAAGAATAATACTCTTTGTACTTACTTTAATTATTTCACGTCCGCAGATCATCCATAAAATATATTTAAGTACAAAAAAACCGGCTACA
>JAILNY010000044.1 GCA_024691105.1 Treponema sp.
TGTAGATTATTTGTTAAATACATATTTTGATATTTTTGCAGAAGATATTTATCTTTATTGTGCTTTTATAAAACATGGAAATCATATTTATATAAGTCAAAGAAGACATATTAAAAACTTTCTTTTTACAATTAAATTTATTTTAAAACATAAACAAAAAATAAAAGTATTTAAGGAAACTGTATGGAAAAAGTAGTTATACGAAAAGTTCTTTCTATAGGAGCAAATTGTTTAGGAGCTGATTTTACTAATGCTTTAGGCGTTAGAGAAAAAGGACCAGTAGATAATATTGCCGATTTTAATATATGGAACAGTCCGACACTTTTCTCTTCGAAATTTCAAAAAGAGGTTTTCCGTTCAAAATATATTATAAAAAAAGCTACGGATGAACAAATACAAAAATATAATTTTTTTCCAACTATTTTTAATTTTCCAAATGGAATGAATATAGTTCATAATAATTTTAAAGATTTAAAATTTAAGTTCTCACTCTTGAGAAGAATCATAAATTTTAAGAAGTATTATAAAAAAAGTATAAAAAGACAAGATTACTGGTATGTTTATTCACTTGATTTTTTAGATGAAGAATTATCAGAAAATCGTATAAACCAGTTACGTAATCAACTTCCTGAAGTTTGTAGAGATAAGCTTATTATTCTTGCAATTCGTGCGCATAATGATTTATTTAAAAAATATTTTAAGTATTATCTAGAACTTGATGATGAAAAAGAATATAGATGGAAAAATAAAAGACAGGCTGAAGAAATAGCAGAACTTTTATTTCAGAAATATAATCTTTCATTTCAAAAAACAGGAAAGAATCAATGAAATATATTCAACAATTAGATATTACAGACTGTGGGGCAGCATGTCTTGCAATGATTGCTTCGCATTATGGAAAACGACTTAGTATTGCAGAAGTTCGAGATCAAGCAGGTACAGATATAATCGGCACAAATATTAATGGTTTGCTTATAGCTTCAAAAAAATATGGACTTAAAGGAATTGCTGTAAGAGGAACCAGAGATGCAATTACGCCTGGAATTCAGGTGCCTTTTATAGTGCATATGCATATTAATCGAGATGAAAATAACTGGGTAGACCATTATGTAGTGGTAAAGAAAATCACAAAGAAAAAAATTGAAATATGGGATCCAGATCCGCTTTATAAAAAGCAGAAACTTACTTACGAGAAATTCTTTGAAAGTTGGACAGGGTATGCTGTATTTTTTGAGCCAGCAGCAGATTTTAAGAAAACAGGTAAAAAAGATAACTTGCTTTTGAAATTCCTGCCGGTTTTTCAGCCTCATACAAAGACTCTCTTTTTTTCTTTTCTAGCCTCGGTTATGTTGCTTATGTTCGGAATAATATCATCTTTCTATTTTAAGTATGTTTTTGATGAAGTGATTTATTCAAAAGCGGCTTTTTCGCTGCATACTCTTACTGCCGGAATTCTTTTAGTTGTAATAATTCAGACTCTAATTGAAACAGTACGCAATATTTTACTTTCTCATTTTTCTTATAAAACTGATTTACAATTAAATTTTTCATATCTTTCACACATTTTCGGTCTGCCTCTTTCCTTTTTCGAGAGTCGTAAAACAGGAGAGATCCTTTCGCGACTTGGAGATCTTGAGAAGATAAAGCAAACCCTTTCTTCAGCTGCTCTCAGCGGAGTTATGGATGTTGTAATGCTTGTGGTTAGTGGACCAATACTGTTTACCATTAATTCACGTTTGTTCGGAATTTCAATTGCAACGGTTGTGATTGCTTCTGTAGTATCTGTCATATATGCAAGAATCTATCGTAGCTATTATGCAAAGTCCATGAGTCAGAATGCCGATGTTCAGTCATATTTATATGAATCCTTAAATGGTGTCGCTACAGTTAAGGCTTTGAATGCGGAAGACATTGTTAACGTTGAATACGAGAAAAAAAAGATGACTGCGATTGCTACAGGCTGGACATTAAACCGCTATGGAATCTCTCAGGGGCTGGTTAGTGGGCTCATAAGCGGCATCAGTGGAATTCTTGTTTACTGGATTGGTTGTTCTGCAATAATTGCAGGGACAATGAGCTTCGGTACCCTGATAACTTTCAATTCACTTCTGGGGTATTTTACGGGGCCTTTGTTCCGACTCATTAATATTCAGAATCAAGTACAGGAAGCTCTGGTTGCGGCAGAGCGTGTTGGTGAGATTCTTGAACTGGAAAAAGAAAAAGATGATTCGTTACAGTATATGAAGCCTGAAAAAATTGAAGGACACATCAAGTTTGAAGACGTAACCTTTGCATATGGTAGCCGTCGTCCTGTTTATGAGCATCTGAACCTTGAGATACCGGGAGGCAGCTGGACTGCTTTTGTGGGACCAAGTGGATCTGGAAAATCAACCTTTGTAAAACTTATTTTGAAATTCTATGAAGCGAATGAGGGGCGTGTATTTCTTGACGGAAATGATATCAGGGATATTGATACATCATATCTACGAAGTAAGATTGGTTATGTACCACAGGATATATTTTTATTTTCTGGTAGCGTGAGGGAAAATATTGCACTGCATAATCCAGATGCATCTCTTGAAGATATTATTGAGGCTGCAAAAAAAGCAGGAGCACATGAATTTATAGAAAAACTTCCAAAACGTTATGAAACAGTTTTAGGTGAACATGGTGGTGGGTTAAGCGGCGGTGAAAAACAGAGATTGGCACTTGCCCGTGCATTGCTGGGTAATCCTAGTCTGATAATTCTTGATGAAGCTACAAGCAGTCTTGATAATGTGAGCGAAATGGAAATTCATAAGGTTATAAGACAATTGAAGGATGAAAAGATATCAGTAATATTAATAGCTCATCGACTTACAACAGTAACAGGCTGTGACAAAATCTTTGTGATGAAAGATGGCCAGATTGTAGAGCACGGAAGCCATATTCAGTTGCTTAATGAACATGGCCTTTACAGCGAAATGTGGAGCGAGGCAGTCTAATGTATTTAAAAACTTTTGATGACATGAAAAAGACTTCCGCATTCTTTATGCTAAAACCTGTGAATGCGGTATATGGGTTTATTGTGACGGTGTGTTTTGCAATTCTTGCTGTTATTGTGTGGGCACTTATTGCGCCTATGGATGATGTTGTTAAGGCTTCGGTTTTGCTCCGACCGAGTCAGGCAGTCTCTTCTGTACGCTGTGTTTCTAGTGGAGAATTATCATCTAAGAATTTTGAAAATGATGATATCGTTAATGAAGGTGATTTACTTTTTAGCCTTGATACTTCTGCATTAAAAACAGAGTTTGATTCATACAGGCTTGCACAGAAAAAAAATCTTGAAAATCTGCATGTTTATAAAACCCTTGCTATGACTATAAGCAATGGAAAAGTCGGAGTGGCAGAAGATGACACGGATGCATTTCTAAAATCAAATTCGTATCTTCTGGAAAAATCACGTTATGAGACAGTGCTTGAAGATGCAAGGGTAAAATATGAACGTGAAAAAGATGCGCCTATTGCACTTCGTATACCACAGAATATTACTGACTTAGAGAATCAATATATACAGACAAAGCTTTCTTATGAAACATGGTTGAGTAATCAGAATATTCAGACTAATGAAAAGCTTTCATCGCTGGAAACAGAAAGAAAAAGTTTAGAAAGTCGTATAAGTGAGCTTGAACGTGCTATAAAGAATTCTACAATTTATGCTCCGATTTCTGGACGTATAACAGAAATAAAAAAAATGAATTCAGGGGATTATATTTTAGCTGGTGAGGAAGTAATGCGAATTGTTCCTCAAGAGAACAAATCTTTGAAGGCAGATATTTATGTAGATCCATCTTATGTGGCAAGGGTAAAAGTTGGAAATCCTGTTAAGATTAAATTTCCGGGGCTTGCTCCAAGCAGGTATGGAATGGTTGAAACGGAGGTGTCCATTGTACCGCCGGATGTAACTGTTATGACGACAGGACAACCCGCATTTGTAGTAGAAGCAGTTATTGAAAATCCATATCTTTCTACAAAACGTGGACAGACAGCAAGACTTTTGCCTGGAATTAGTGCAGAGGCCCGTATAGTGACAGATCGCAGCACTGCAATGCAAATGGTGCTGCGTAAATTGGATTTTATTAATTAAATTATATGATATTGTAGAACGGAGAAATTTTTAAAAATGAAAAAAACTATTCTTTCTTTAATGGCCTTTATAGCATTTACTTTTTTATTTATATCCTGTTCCAAAAAATCAAACATAACTCTTGTTGGTGAAGCACATCATATAAAAGAAATTCAAGACAAAGAACTGGAATTATACCGTGACTTCTATGAAAAGGGTGGACGACACTTATTTATAGAAAGAGGGTATTCCATGGCTTCATATATGAATTTTATAATGCGTCAAGAGGAGCCTTTTAAGTCTATGTTAGAAGACGGACCTGAAGCTGATCTAGATTTTTACCAAGCCATAAAAGATAATTTTCCAGAAACTATATTTCATGGGATAGATGCAGAGTTATCAACATTTGGAGAATCGTGGTTGCAATTTTTACAAAAAAATAATTTTGGAACAGAGAAAGAATATAAAACAATTATCGAAGTAATTGAGCAGGGAAAAAAATTTCATAGTCTTGGTTATAGTAAAGATGTTTATCGTGAAGAATGTCTTACAAAAAACTTCTTTAGGGAATATAAAAAAGTAAAAGGTCAGCCAATATTCGGAATTTTTGGAAGTGCTCATACAAGTAAAACTGTTATGTGGATAAAAGGAACTCCAACAATGGGAATGAATCTCGAAAAGAAGAGAATACATTACGAAGAGATAAAACTTGATAACGTGCTAGAGCTTATACGTCTCTCAGGAGTAAAAAATGAAAAATGATTATCTAAGAAACTACTTAAAAACAATCATCCTATCATGTATTATTATTTGTATTCCAATTATATTTGGATTGGTGATATGGAATAAAATGCCAGACGTTATCCCATGTCATTTTGATTCACAAAGAAAAGTTATTGATGGATGGTGTTCAAAAGCTGAATTTGTCTTTTTGGTGCCAGGTATAATGTTGATAACACAATTGTTCATTGTTATCTGTCTTTCTCTTGATAAAAAATCTAGAAACTATTCTAAGAAAGCTATTTACTTTAGTTTCTGGATGCTTCCTGTCGTAAATCTCATTACTTCAGTAATCTCTTATGCTTTTTCGCTTAGAGCAGTTTTCAGGGGTGTTTAAATAGTTGCAATCGAATAAAACATTGAAAAATTAAAAATATTTAATGGTGGTACTAAATGCTAAAAAATTATCTAAAAAAATCTATCTTATCATTACTGACTATTACGGCATTTATTTTTTCTTCCCTCTCAGCACAAACAACCAATTCAGATTACACTGTTCAATTGAATGATAAAATTACAATTGGAACTCGAAAATCTTTTGAATGTGCGGCAACGATTGCGCATTTGGCGGGATTTGAAGAATACAATTATGAAAACTCAGACTATTCTTCCTATGATGAATATTTCAGTAAATACATGAAGGATAAAAGAGTAAAAAAAGCAATTTCGCATTATAAAAAACTTCGAACGTTTGGTTTTTCATACGATGCAATTGCTAATATTTCTATATACATAAATCCTGATTGTCATACCTTTCGAGTGAATGATAAAAAAATCTTAAAAGAAAATATTCAGAAGCGTTGCGGTGATCCAAAAAAGTTTCTAAAGTTTCTTGCTGATTTTTATGATGCCACGGATTTTGAAACTTTCTATCAGTCTCAGTTGCCGGTATATCAGAATGCGGTCGATTTGTTTTTACAAAACAAAGACAACTTAATTTCAGGTGTAAGTGAATTTGAAAAATATTTTAAAACAGAAGTAGAAGGAATTTATATTTCAGTTTCCCCGGTAATCGGTCAGAATAATTTTGGTACGAGCTTTAAAGATGGAAAGAATTTTTATTATGAACCTCATTATATGGCAGGTTATTATGACTTAGATCTAATTATTCATGAACTTTCACATCCGCAAAGCAAAATACTTGTTGATGAAGTTGTAAAAAATGATGAAATCATGAAGCTTGTAAGCAAATTTTTTACAGGCGAGAAAAAGGAAATAATGATTCAACAGGCTTACGGAACACCGGAAGGTTATGTAAATGAACTGATTAATATTGCCAATACAATATCTATTCTAAAAAACTTTAATGATGAATCTTATGTGTCATTGCATATTTTCAACAATAAAATGCGAAGATTTGATGAACTTAAAGAACTAACAGATTTATTGGATAAATACAGACTTGGTGAGTATAAAAATCAACTGGAGTTCCTTCCGGAATTTGAAGAAGGTTATCTTGAAATTCTAGAGGAGATGTCTGATGAAATTAAGCCGTTTGAATTCTCTGCAGAAGATACAAAATCATTTACACTGTTAGGCAAGACTTACGTGGCAGAGTATTGCGGATTTCAGGATTTAACAGGTTTTCAAAATTTTACGATGCGCAAATACTGGCGAATTAAAAATGCCTATAATGATTTTTGTAACAATTCTACATATGGTTATCTGCCATATAACAACTATCCTTTTGAAGTAAAAGAAGGCGAAGTATACAGAATAGAATATCTTATGGAAGATGGTTCAGGTTACGTAATGTATCTTCGTTCAGATGGAACTATATATGAAAATGAACCAATCACAAGTGTTTTTTATGCGGAATAATTTGATATGCGTAAAACAATCACAACCAGACAACCTATAGAAAATAGAATCATTCCATATGATTCGGAAAGTCTCATAAAATATTCTGAACTTAAAGAAATCAGTTTTGAACAGATGGAAAATGATCTGGAAGAATTTTGTTATATTCTGGAAAACTGTTATGCGGGGCTTGATGCTGCAAAATCAAATGGACTGAATATTGAAAACGAAAAGAATGCTATCATCAATTTATTGAAGCAAAAGCAAACTATAAATATTTCTGATTTTGCTGAAAATCTTTACCAAAGATTTTCGCCGTATATTTCAGATACACATTTTAGTATTGAATCTTCTTATAAGCCCTGTTCATTTTATTACAGATTCATTACACAGCACAGACTTTATTTTTCTGACTTATATGTAATAAAGCATG
>JAILNY010000047.1 GCA_024691105.1 Treponema sp.
AAAATTTTCTGCAGTCATCATGCAGCGTGCTGTAATTCCCTTGTTGTACATTTCCATAACCTGCATACCTGCATGTTTTGCAAGAGCAATACGGCGGCCTGTAGTTGCAGGAATTGTTCCATTACCAGGAAGACCAAGACCTAAAACTTCTGTAAGACAGTTCATCGAGTTTGCAGTAAACATACCAGAACATGCACCGCATCCAGGACATGCAACGCTTTCCATTTCGCGAAGCTGCTCTTCTGTAACGCGGCCACTTGCAACACCACCTACGGCTTCGAACATATCTGTTAAAGAAAGGTTTTTATTTGAATAAGGATTAGATTCATCATGACCAGGTAAGTGACCAGGCATCATAGGACCACCCGAAACAAATACTGTCGGAAGATCAAGACGAGCAGCAGCCATAAGCATACCTGGAACAATTTTATCGCAGTTTGGAATCATAACAAGTGCGTCAAACTGATGTGCCTTTGCAACACATTCAACGCTGTCAGCGATAAGCTCGCGGGTAACAAGTGAATACTTCATTCCCTCGTGTCCCATTGCAATACCGTCACAAACACCGATTGCAGGAAATTCAATTGGTGTACCGCCAGCCATGCGGATTCCTGCCTTAACGGCTTCGGCAATGCGGTCAAGTTCAATATGACCTGGTATAATTTCGTTTTTTGCGCAGCATACACCTACCAATGGTTTTTCGAGCTCTTCGTCTGTGTAGCCCATTGCGTAAAATAGCGAGCGGTGTGGTGCTCGTGCAATTCCCTTTTTTGCGTTATCGCTTTTCATGTCATTCCTCTTTTATGTTGAATTATATTCAAGATATTAAGTAATTTTATAACAACATAAGTCTGTTTTCAAGAGGAATTAAAATCGAAGTTGCAGGAGTTAATTTTATCGGAGCGGAATGAAATCGAAACACGCCGTGATTAATATTCTTTTAAATATTCTTCCCAACTGTCAGGATATTCTTGCCTGATTAATATTTCGATTTCGGGTGGAACGGGTTCTGCATAGTAATCGACACCCTGGTTTTTAAATTCCTGAATGATTTCTTGTTTAAGTTTATGAGCCGGGGAATTTAATTTATAACACAAAAATCTAAGTAAGGTTACCGGTTCTATTTCATCAGGATAGGTAAAATCTTTTTCTGAATCTAAGTTATTTATATCTGGTATAGAAGGTGATGACAGAGACTGTGTTAATTTTCCTAATGGGGAAAATAGAAAAATTTTACAAGGTATTGTTACATCAGCATGCTTTTCGCAGACAAGATAATGTACAAGTTTTATATCACCGAAGCTGATTGCATCATCAAGAGCTTCGCCAAGTGCTGTATGTCCTTCTTGTGATTTATAATTAATATCTGCATTTCCTTTTTCTAAAAGAAGTTTAACAGACATAAAATCTATATTTCCCCATCTTACGGCCGGTATAAGAGGAGAGCCTCTGTCTCCCGGAATATTACAGTCAGCGCCGTAACTGATTAATAAAGCTGTCATAAGACTCTTGTCTTGTTTGGGAGGATAAACTGCAAAATTCTCAAAAAGAGCGTATATGGGAGTTCCATAAGCTCTGCTTTGTGCATTAGGATTCATTCCTGCATCAAGAAGCGCTTTTGCAGATTTTAATTTTCCAATTTGAACTGCCCAGTGTAAAACTGAATAATACTGATCATCATAAGTTCTTTGTACGAATTCTGGATGTTCTTTACAAAGCTTTGTAATTGCTCTGACATTCTGCCATTTTACAGCTTTTGCTAATTGATATTCGCTCTGGTTTTTAAAATCATTTGTATCCATATAATATGTAACTTTATATTTTTTATAGAAGCGAAATCCAATAAGCAGGACTGCTATTATTGAAATTAAGACAATTGTTTTTTTAGGTGATATTTGTTTTTCTGCTATAGTTTCCATATTTAAAACTGAATTGTTCCTATAACCGTTTCGTCTGAGTCAGATGACTGCGTGCGGCTTTGTGTTTTTTTAGGCTGATAATTTGAAGCGTAGTCGTCGTCCGAGTTTGTTGTCTTTGAAGTTTTTGGTTTTGATTTTTTAGGAGCGATTAAAAAGCCGAACATGCTTCCGCAAAGACCGCCTGCAATATGAGCAATTACGCTGATGTTTGAGTTTTCCTTTTTAAGAAAAATTTCTGTTCCCAAAAATAAAATAAAGACAAGAATAAACGAAAGTGGAATTTCGTTTTTGGAGATGCTTGTAAATGAAGCAAGAATGATAAGCATAAATGCAATTCCACTTGCACCCAAAAGAGGCGAGGGAATAAGGCATGCATTGATGACGCCTGTTACTAATGCTGTAACTGCCATCATAAGGGCAAGAATCGGAGAGCCGTAGCGTTCTTCTAAAAGCGGTCCGATTAAAAGAATAAAGCTTAAATTACCTGCAAGATGATTCCAGTCAGCGTGACCGATAACGTGGGTAAAAAGTTTTACGTAATCAAGTGCCGATTTAAAATTGAACGGTACCGGACATTTTGAACTTCCGGGAACTGTAAAAAGGCTTGCGATTAAATTCATCTTTACAAGAACATATTTGTCGAGAATTAAAACGAGTGTGCACAAAAGACAGAACGTTAAAATTACGGGAGAATTATACGAAATACGAAGATTAAATTTAATCGACTTCTTCATACAGTTTTAACAATTTTTTGAGGCGTGCAGTTTTTTAGACTAAACTCGGTGCATTGCGCTGAAAACTTTTTCGTTCATTACGTTAATTTCAACGCCCATATCATTTCCGCGTGCAGTTAAATCTGTGCGGAGCTGATCGATTGTAATGTCAGCGCCATCAAGATTAACCATCATCATCATTACAAAGTTTCCGGAAAGGATTGTCTGTGTAATGTCTGCAACATTAATCGAGTGCTCTGCAAGAAATGATGTAACTTTTGCAATAATACCAACTTTATCTGAACCAACAACTGTTATAATAGCATTCATAATTTAGTATTCTAGTGAATTTGAGCTTTATTCGCAAGGTCGCCGGTAGTTTTTTGTCGCAGGTATTTTTTGTAAAAGTTTCCGTTGCCACACGGTTGAAGTTGTTTTACAGTGTGGCCTCGCGGTTGAGCTTATTGTTCAGTTCGATTGCGCGACCTTATTCCCTGTAAACTTCTTCTCTTGTATGAAAGCCTGAGTCAATTACAACTTCGTCGATGTTTTCTTTTGTAACTGCAATCGGGTCTAAGAGTAAAGTTGGAATTTCTGCATAGCCGTTATTGAGCTGGGCATTTACAAGCGGAAGGTCTTCTGCGTTGTGTCCCTTGCTGAGCATTACGGCGCAATAGGCTGCCTGTTTAGAAAGCTCTGTAATAGGCTTATAAATTGTAACAGTCTGCTTGCCGTTTACAACATGCTGACAGTTTGCAATGTCTGCATCCTGACCAGCGATTGCAATTTTTGCATTTGGACGCAATTCTGTTATTGCACGGATTACGCTGTCTGCTACTGCATCGTTTCCGCAGATTATTGCATTTGGAATTTTATTCTGTCTTAAAAGCGAAATCATTTCCTGGTACGACAAATCGTAATTCCAGCTGTCTGTATAAAAGATGTGACCGATTCTTAACTGACTTCCGTAGAGAGTTCGTTCAACGCCACTTTTAATCATTGCCATGTTAAAGTCTTCCTGCGGTCCGTAAATACAGTAAAGTGTTCCGTACGGCATCTGTTTTAAAATTTCTTTTGCCATAAGAGAGCCGACTTTTTCTGAATCAATTGTAAGATAAAGATTTATGTCAGAATTTAATGTAAGGCGGTCATAAGAAATTACGGGAATATTGTTAGAACGCGCTTCGCTGATTACTTCTACAAGAGAGTCTGCTTTTTTAGGAACAATTACAAGGCAGTCAACTTTTTTATCGATAAGATATTTTATCTGTCGTATTTGTTCGTCTACAGAGTTTCCTGCATTTTGAACTATTACGTTTGCGCCAAGTTCTTTTGCAGTTGCAAGAAATACATCTGTGTCGCGTCGCCAGCGTTCAATTGCAAGTGAGTCAATTGAAAAACCTATAGTAATCTGAGGCGGGTTTTGTGTAACTGTGATATTTTGTTTTTTCTCGGCACTGTTTTTTGAGCATGACAATATCATCAATGTCAGACATAATAAAATGAATGTTAGTTTTTTTTGCATTTTTAAATTTCCTTTTTAAATGATTTATTTAATGTTTCTCTATATTCAGATGGGCTTAGTCCAAATCGCTGCTTGAATAATTTGCTGAAATAATTCTGGTCGTTGTAGCCAACCATTGATGTAATTTCCTTTATGATAAGAGAATCATCCTGCAGTAATCTCTTAGCCTGTTCAAGTCTGAGCGTTGTAATATAACTTATGAAGTTATCTCCCATTTCTTCTTTAAACAGTTTACTTAAATAGAATGAACTTACGCCAAGATGTGCTGCAAGTTGATCAAGACTTATGTCTTTAGAAAGATTTTCTTCTATGTAGGCGCATGCCTTTTTTATAATCGGGTTTGTTTTATCGCTTTGAATTCCTGCAATTGCCGTAACGCATTCTAAGCAGCGCGCATTAATATACTGCTCAATTTTTGTTCTGTCATCCGTTGTGCTTAGAATAGAAAAGGCCGAGTCAAATGCATCGTTTTTATATTCAGGAATTATCTGTGTTGTGCAGCTTCGGATTATAAAGATAAATTCCAGAAGATGATTTTTTAAAATATCAGGCTGCGCGCTGTATGAGTCAAAAATAGTATCAAGGTATTCTGAGATTAATTGTTTTACAGAGCCTGCATCTGCGACTTTTATTCTGTTTGTTATTCTTGTTGTAAGATTTTGAATTTTCTTTATCTGTGCGTTTTCGTGATTCTGTATGAGTGTATCAGAATAAAATGTAAGTCCCCCGTTTGCGTTTGTGCTGTTAAGGGCTGTAAGTGCGCTGTTGTATGCGTGTGATGCCTGCTGGATGTCAGTTTCAATCTGGCTTACGCCGATTCTAATTTTTGCAGTAAGCGATGTTGACAAAAGAGGGTAGAGCGACTGCATTAAGTTTCGTTGAAGTGTTTCGTTGTCAAACTGTTCATCTTCGAGTACCGGATTTTTAATCGGAAAAAATGCACCGACTCTGTTTGTCATAAAAGAACCGATAATACATCTGCTTTTTGAAGAAAGTATATCGCGGATTTTCATATATGTGTCATAGCGCTTTTCCTGTTCTGTAACAGGAAGTTCGATACAACACATAAAATAAGGGCATCCCTGTATTTCAAAATAATCCAGGTACGAAGAAAAATCTGTTGATGAATTACTGAATATACATGAATATATAAAATCGCTTTCGACGATAGAAGAAACAAAATTTAATTTTTCGTGGAGTTCAAGATTGCTTGAAACTGCTCCACGGTTTGAATCTACAAGATTCATGCAGTTGCGGATTGTCTGAATTATTAAATTGCGGTTTACCGGCTTTGTAAGATATTTGTAGGCTCCAAGATTGATTGCTTCCTGTGCATACTGAAACTGGTCATACGCGCTTAAGATTACGATTACGATATTTGGATTTATCTGCTTGATAAGACTTATGGTTTCAAGTCCGTTAATTCCCGGCATGTGAATGTCCATAAAGATAATGTCAATTTTTTCCTGACGTACAGTTTCAAGCGCGGTGGAACCAGAGAGAGCTGTAAAGAGTTTTACTTCTTCTCCAAAGTTCCTGTTTATAATCAAGGAAAGAGTATCAATTACTATCTGTTCGTCATCTGTAAGTAATATGTTATACATCAGGTATCTTTATAAAGAATGTCGTTCCTTTTCCGTTTTCACCGTCAAGAATAGCAAAGACATCTTTCCTCTTAAAATAGAATTGAAGTCTTGAAATAACATTTACAAGACCAGTTGAGATATGTTCATTTTGATTGATTTTTTCAGAATTTACAATAACAGGCTCAGAAGAATTTACTGAATTAAGAATTTGTTCTTTTATCTGGCTGTCAAAACCGCAGCCGTTGTCGCTGATAAGAATATTAATTTCATCTGTGTCAGTTTTTTTTTGAACGATGATTTTTATTTTTCCGTTTTCTGTAATGTCTTTAAGTCCATGTTTGATACAGTTTTCGACCAGTGGCTGTAAAATCATATTAGGCATGCGGCACATTAGAGTGCTGTCATCTACTTCTTTTATAAACTCGTAGCGGTTACCAAAACGGACTTCCATTATATAAATGTAGTTGTCCAGCATTCCAAGTTCATCTTTAATTGTTGCATCGTGGCCCGGGTGCTGAATGTTGTAACGCAAAAAGTCTGCAACCTGTTCCAGAAAGTAGCAGGTCTTATCTGCGCCTTCCATAAGTGCAAGCCCTGCTCCCGTGTTGAGTGTATTAAAAAGAAAGTGCGGCTGAATCTGTTCCTGGAGCGCTTTAAAATGAGCATCTGTAATCAGCGCGCGCATTTCAATTTCTTTTTCGCGGAGTTCATTTTCCTGTTTTGCCTTTTGCCAGATTGTGTCAATGTATTCGCGGATGCTTATAATCATTGCGTCAAAGGCGCGGCAGATGTTTCCAATTTCGTCATGTCGTGGTGAATTAAAAAGTTCAACATTAAAATCTCTGTCTGCAACTTTTAGCGCAACAGATGAAATATTTGAAAGCGGCTGTGTAATGCGCGAAATACTTATATAGATAAACATTATTGCACAAAGCAAAATCGTAAACATCAGTACGATTGATGTGTTCATTAAAGTCGTTGTGCTCTCTTTATTTGATTCGTAGGTCTGTGCATTTGATGTAAAGTAAAGCATATCAAGTGATAGAATTTCTTCGTGCAAAAATGAATAGCATTCAAGAGTTTTGTTGTACCAGAAATCAATCTGTGTCGTATTGTTTGAACGCCGTGCTCCTATTGCATTTCCGCTTAAAGAAAAAAAGTTTGTCGAAAGCTGTTTGATAATATATTCTTTCTGGCGGATAGTGACCGACGATGGTTTGTTCTGAAGCTTTGCTGCAGTTTCTTCTGCGAGGGCAAGATAGTGATAATATTTATCAATACTTTCAAAGGTTCGGTACTGCATGTAGGTTTCCATTGCAGTTTCTGTTTCTGAAAGTTGAATTAAGTATTTATCAAGGTCGGCGTTTGTCTGGTATGAGTTTCCGACTGTTGTCATGGTTCGTCGTAAAATGTTTGTAGAAAGAATTACGATAAATCCAAGGATTATGCACGAAAGAAAAAACGTTGTAAGAATCTGCGAGCGTATTGAATAGTTTTGCAAAAACCGGAGGATTCTTTTTGAAAAAGATTTTTTTTCTGTTGAATTAAAGCCCGAAGCTGAACCGGTAATCATTTTGCAGCCTCCGGTTTTAAAAGCTTTATGTTTGCCGTTACATAACTGTTTGCCGAGCCCTTTGTTGAATATTCAAAAAATTCCTGCAGCGATTTTTTCCCAATATCAATTGCGTCCGGTGCAAATAATTCTGTAACGATTCCTTTTTCAAAATAAGTTAAAGAATCTTTTCCATCTCCAAAGCCTAAGATTTTTGTTTTTGAATTCTGGTTTAAGTCAAGAACTGTCTGCGCTGCAAGAATAGTTCCCTGTTCAGAAAGTGCAATGATAAGATCAAGTTGTCCGGAAGACGCAATCTGCTGTCTGATGTTATCTTCGATGCTCAAGGAATTTTTTTCTATTAATGTCGAATTTAATATCGTGATGTTAGGCTGGTTTTTAAGTTCATTGTGTAAATTATTTAATAAAGTGCTGTTGTAAAAATTGCTGTAGTCAGAAGTGTTAAGAATGTAGACTGTTCCATGCCCTTTAAGCATTCTGATTGCTTCCTGCGCCATAGAAATTCCAAGCTCGGCGTAATTAATTCCAACATGAGAGAGCTGTGGAATTTGTGGTGAATAAAGACCGACTGTTATCAGAGGAATTCTCTTTCCAAGACTGTTTACAGGCTGAATAAATTTGTCCTTTGAAGATTCAATACAGGTAATTACACAATCGGCATTTATAAAGCCTGCATAATCCAAAAGTGTCTGAATCGAGTTTCCTTCGCTTTTCTTTTCGGGAATATAATATTGAATTGCGCTGTCATAAAAGTTGCTTACAATAGATGCTCCTTCGTAAACCTGCTTAAGAAAAGCATCGTCATCTGGAGTTCCTGTTATCAGAATGCAATAGTCGCGCTGAGTTATTGGAATAGATTCTTCTGACTTGTGGTCACTTATTTTTGCAAGATTAAGAATAATTACAGAGGAACAGATTAAAATGGAAATAAATAGAAGAATTAAAATAAGGAACTCTAAAATTCTTTTTTTTGAAATATTTTCCATGATGAACTATTATAGCGCAGAATACAGGTTTGCGCAAATTGTTGACATTTGATATAATCGTGGTATGAAATTATCTAATAAATTTACATTAGCGCGGGTGTTGTTTGCTCCTGTTTTTTTGATTTTGTATTTCCTTCCAGGTTATCTTAATAACTCCCTGTTTTCATGTATTACAGGCTGGATAATGCTTCCGCTTTTAGCACTTGCAGAATTTACGGATTTTCTTGACGGTTATACAGCACGAAAAAATAATGAAGTAAGCGATTTTGGCAAGAACTTTGATCCGTTTGCCGATGTATTCCTTCATATTACAACTTTATGCTGTTTTGCTTTTTCGGGATATTTTAATATTATCTGTCTTATCCTTATTCTTTACCGTGAATTTACGATGAACTTTTTACGCATGGTTGCAAGCAAAAAAGGAATTGCTATTGCGGCTCGTAAGGGTGGAAAGTTTAAAACCTGTCTTTATATTTTTACAGGCTTTATAATGCTTGCCGTTGAAAGTGCAAAGCGAATCGGTTTTGTTTTGCCGGAAAATGTCAGTTCAGTTATATCAATTGTAATTATTGTTTTGTCATGGCTTTGTGTTGTTGCCGCTTATATTTCGTTTATCGATTATCTTAAAAACTTTGGCTCTGTTCTAAAATCAGAAATGTAAAACTGAGATTTACGTCGGGAATATAATTTTAGTGCAAGAGATAAAAAAAAAAGCCGCGCGATTGATTCATTTTGGTGAACCTTACGCACGGCATTTTTTTTTATTTTATCTTTTCAACTGCCTTTTTAAACTCAATTCCACTTACTTTGCCGGTCGGATTAAAGTTTATTCCATCGGTTAAATCCATAAGTTCGTATTCAACACAGCCTAAAATTGCATCAAAGTCTTCGTCATCTTTTTTTACGTCTTTAACAGGTGATGCTCCGCTAAGATTTTTGTAGGCGTCAGAATACTTTGTACGAAGTGCCGGTTTGTTTTTTCTGTCACAATAAATATTCCACAAAAAGCGTGCCTGCATGCTGCGGGTAAGTGGTGTATATGCGTAGATTTTAGAAGGTGCCTGTGTCTTTGTCGCTGGTGTTAAAAGCCCATGCGATAAAAGTTTTCTAAACAGAGCCTGCTCGTTAAAAGTGTTTCCCCCGGTGTATGGTTCAAGAAGCTTTGGATAATTTTGTGTAATCATCATCATCTGTCCGATTGTAAGCTCTTTTTTTGCAAGAAGAACTGCATCTCCAGAGTCATCATTTAATGCACGTAAATTCCATGCATCATCACGTATAGTTTTAAAAGCGTCTTTATAAAAACTTTCGATAGAAATAAATGCTTCGTCAAATTTTGCAACTGCAGATAAATAATTTTTCTGCTTGTAAAAATCAATTGCCTGTTCAAGAAGAATAAGCGGCTTGTCCTGTGCACTAAAGGTTTCGATAGTTAATGTCTTTGTAAGTCCAAGTCTATAAGACAGAATGTAATTTTGAATGTCGCCCTTGTACTGAGAATCTGAAAGTGTAACGCATTCTTTTGCCTTTAATGGTCTGTCAGAAATAAGATAGGCTCTTCCCTTTAGCGCTGTAAGTCTAGCCTGTGCTGCGAGTGCAAGACCTGAGTTTTTTAAAAGCTTATCGATGTCTTTAATCAGCGCTTCGCAAGACGAAAGTTTTTCTTCTAAGTCTGCAGGACCTGGATTTGAATTTTCAATTGCGCGTGCATCAATATAAGCAAGACGATATTCGTAGTTGCTTATTTCTTTTATTTCTTCTTTTGGAATTGAAGAAATAACTACATCCTGCTGCAATGATGTGCAGGAAGAAAATACAACAGCTGCAGCAAGCGCTGCACACAAAACGATTTTAATTTTTTTCATTTTCATTACCTCAAATTCCAGGCATTTAATTTATTATCTATTGTTAATGCAAAGCAGTCAGGATAATTATCTCCGTTTACATCAGCAAAGGCCGGTACACCGGTTCCTGCAACAGGGAATCCAGAAACGAGTTCAAGATTTTCGTTGAAAGAATAAATCATGTTTCCGTCAATTCCGACACTGATATAATTGTGTCCGCCAGCTGTCTGTACAGAAAGAAAACCTTCTTTTGTTGTAACGTTGTCAATCTGAACAGAAAGTACGCTTCCGTCGCTGCAATTGATTCTGTGCAGTTCTCCGGTAGAAGAAAGTGCGTAAAAATTGTTTCCGCACAAAACAACGTTATGATAGAATACACCTTTTAAATCTATTTCCTTTGATAAAGTAACATTATTTTCTTTTATGTTCCATATAGAAAGTGTTCCTGACTGAGAAACAAATCCTACAACCAGACCTTCTTTTTGTTCTGCAACTGCCGGAAGCCCAAATCCAATTCTATCAAGCATAATCGGATTGTCCGCGTTAATACAGTGTCCGTTGTAAAGAACATAAATCTTTCCGATAAATCCTTTTTCATAAATAACGCCGGCAGAACCGTTGTACCATGCAGAGATTTTTGCATCTTCAAAATCTTCAAGACCTGCAATTGCCGGAGAAACAGCTCTGTCCGTAATTTTGTAAAAGTGTCCGAGTGTTGTCGGAATATAAGATGTCGGAAGATTTAAATACGGAGTATCAATGTAATCTTCTGCAAGCTTTACAGGATAGCCTTTTACAAGTTCAAGTTTATCGTTTAAAAGATACAGTTCGCGTTCAGATGTTAATGCCATGACATATTCTGACTGGCCTTTTTGAACTGCACTGATTGTTGCTGCTGCCGGCAATTCATAAAGAGAAACCTTAGTCGTTTTAATATTCATTGCTTTTACAGTCTGTCTGTCTTCAAGCCAGAAAATTGTTGTTGGCTTTGAAACATCGCAGGTAAGAATTTTTGAATGGTGTTTTCCGTTTAATTCAATCGGGAATCCAGGAATTTTTTTGATGCTTCCTGCGCGGCGACTTACTGCATTTAAGTTAAAGCTTATGAAATTTTCTTTAATAGAAAAATCTGCACGTCCGATAGAATAGAGTTCTAAGATTTTTGAAATCTGAAGGTTTGAATTTATAAAGAAAGGTCTGCTTCGTTCAAGATCATAGAACAGGCTTATTGCGGCTTTTCCATCTGTTTTTTCAGAAACAGATTTCCAGTTCTGGTTAAAAGAAATATTTGTTCCGTTTGAAAAACTTGCATAAATTGACGAGAGAGTTTCTGCTGATTGAGAAAAATAAATGTAGTTGTTGTATACAAGGTAATATGGTTTTGGAAGTGAAATATTAAATACTGTAAGAAGGCCATCTAAAAATGGAGGAAGTTCAAGACGAGGAATTCTTACGCCGTTAAGAATAAGACTTTTGTTTTCTGTAATCAAAAATGAATTAAAGATAGATTCAAAAACCTGTTTACGTTTTGCTTCATCTCCTATCTTAATTGCAAAAACAGGATCGTTTAAGCCTTCAATTCCTAAAAGAGCAAATTCCTGATCTGTCCATGAAAATAATAATTCATCAAGCGATACTTTAAAAAATGTCTTTGTAAGATTGTCTGCAGTTTTTAAAGTGCTCCGTGTTTTTGCAGGATCATTTGTAAATGGAATTGCTGCGTCCATAAGCTGTTCCAAAGAACCTGCGTTAAGAACTGTGTAATACTGAATGGAGCTGCTCAATCTTGTTGTAATATCTGGTACAGTTGAATTTGTAGTAAGAAGTGGAATGAGTTTTGAGAATCGTTCATCCTGAGAAATTTCAGAAGTAATGTTTACAGGAATTTCAATATTAAGATTAATTTCGTTGTCACTGATTCCAAAAGAAACAAGGCTCAAAGAATTTTCACTTAAAAGTGAAACCGCTTTTTGAACATCAGCATCTCCAGAAACAAAACTTGTCGCAAGTCTGTTTGCATCGATTATAAGCTTTATAGGATCATCTGTTTTTTTATTTAGAACTTCAAGCTGTTCTTTTGTGTAGCCTTTGTCGTTTTTTGCAGTAAGAGCTTTTTCAAAATGTTCAAAATCATTTCCTGCAATTATCAGATTTTTTACAGGCTTAAAATAAATTTTCATGCTGCCTGTATCGTAAATGTAGTAGCTTATTCCGTTTGACTGAATTGCCGAAAGTCCCTGAACTTTTAATCTTGGAACAATGAGAGAAGAAAGTCTTGTAATTCCTGACATTGGACCAAGGTCAATAGAAGCAATAAATGTGTCCGGCTTTCCATTTGGAGAGTAGAGCGCTGCATCAATTTTTCTTGATGCAAGATATCTGAAAATTCTATTGGTTCTGAATTCTGATTCACGAAGCATCATAAAGATTCCGCGAAGGTCAGACATTTCTGGAGCTGCTAAAAAGATATCTGCTGCCTGTAAGTCTAAAAGCGGATTTACAGAATCATAAAACGAATCTGTATGAAGATACGCTACATATTCTGCCGGAAGCATCGCAAGCGGCTTTTTTTTATCTAGCGCAGAAAAAGTGCACCAGAGTGCAATTATTGCGATAAGTCCAAGTAAAATAAAGATTATCGTAAGAAAGAATTTTTTAATCGGGTTAGTTTTTTTGTCGGACATGTAAATTACCTCACTTTATACATTGTTGAAATTTATCATAAAATTCTATAATATTAAAGTATGAGTACTCAGAAAAAAATAGACGAAGAAACACTTGAAAATCTTTTATATCTTTCTCGTCTTTCGCCGGAAAGCACAGATCTTTCTACATTAAAAAAACAGGTCGACGAAATTGTCGGTTATTTTGAAACTCTTTCTAAATTTGATGACAGCCAGAATCCTTATGACGCATATCCTTCTACTCAGGCAGAAAAGCTTCGCAATGATGAAGTTGTTGAAGGACTCGATATCCCTGATGTAAAAAAAGTTTCAGAAAACTTTATGGACGGTTACTTTCAGGTTCCAAAAGTTTTGGGTGAAGGAGCATAGTAAATGCAGTTTTTTAATATTCAAGATACAATCAATGCGCTTAAAGAAGGAAAAGTTACAAGCGCTTCTCTGGTTAAAGATTCAATCGATACATTTGAAAAAGATAAATCTTCGGCAATTCCTTTGAATGCCTTTTTGGAAATGTACGACGACGCCATTGCTAAGGCGCAAAAAGCTGATGATTTAATTACTGCTGCGAGAAACGGCGGGCAGTCTGCTTTGGACGAACTTTTTGCAAAACAGCCGCTTTTAGGTTTGCCGTTTGCAGTAAAAGACAATATTTCTGTAAAAGGTCATCGTTTGACTTGTGCAAGTAAAATTCTTGAAGGCTACGTTGCTCCTTATGATGCAACGGTAATTGCCCGCCTTGAAAAATCAGGTGCCATTCCGCTTGGCCGCTGTAATCAGGACGAGTTTGCAATGGGTTCTTCTACAGAATATTCATGTTACGGCCCGACACGCAATCCAATTAACCGCGAGTACGTTTCTGGCGGTTCATCTGGTGGACCTGCCGCAGCAGTAAGTGCTAATCAGGCGCTTTTTGCCCTCGGAACAGAAACTGGTGGTTCTGTACGCCTTCCTGCAAGCTATTGTGGAATTTACGGACTTAAGACAACTTACGGCGTATTAAGCCGCTGGGGTGTTGTTGCTTACGGAAGTTCTTTGGACCAGGTTGGTCTTTTGGCTCATACACCGGATGATATTGCAAAGGCGCTTTCTGTAATGGCAGGCGTTGATATGTATGACGATACAAGTGCAGATTTGCCGGGTGCAGCATCGCTTGCAGATTTAAAGGCATATTCGGATTCAGAAATTGCCGGCCTTAAAATTGCAATTCCAAAGCAGTTTCTTGAGACAAAAGGTCTTATGAAAGACGTTGGCGATGTATTTAATAACGTGCAGGACTGGCTTAAAGCAAAGGGTGCAAAAATCGATGTTGTAGACCTTCCTGTTCTGGATGCGTCAATTGCAAGCTACTACGTAATCGCGCTTTCGGAGGCTGCTTCTAACTTGAGCCGTTTTGACGGAATCCGTTATGGCCGCCGTGTAGATCCGGGTGAAGGTTACGATGAACTTTATGTAAAGACACGAAGCGAAGGCTTTGGTCCAGAAGTTAAACGCCGAATTGTAATTGGAAACTACGTTCTTTCTGAACAGTTCTCCGGTGATACATATAAAAAGGGAATGACAGTACGCGCAAAGATTCAGTCAGAGATGGCAAAACTCTTTGAAAGCTATGACATCGTAATCTGCCCGACTTGTCCAACCCCGGCATTTAAGCTTGGCCAGAAAGTCGACAGCCCGCTTGAAATGTATTTAAGCGACCTGTTTACAACTTTCGTAAACCTTGCGCGCATTACATCTATTTCTGTTCCAGCCGGAAAGACATCAGAAGCAAACGGCTCAATGCCAGTCGGCATCCAGTTTGCAGGCGGTATGTTCCAGGAAGAAAAGATTCTCCGTCTTGCACAGTCTTGGGAAAAAGATCATCCCGGCTGTGGCATCCCGCTTAAATAGAAGGTTGGATGAAACTTAAGAAGTTTTTATCACTGATAATTTTTTCTTTTTTAGTAGTGAATATTTATTCATACGAATATGATTTTAAACATCTGAAGAATATAAAAATTTCTTCAGATGTTCATATTCAAACATGGATTACTGATGGCTCAGTTATTTATCCTGAGCCATCGCAGTCATTAAGAAGATTTGAGAGTAAAAAACTTAAGCAGAAAAAAATTTCTTTTATATCACGAATCAAACTGGTGAATTTGTTAAAAGAAATATTTATGCAGGCAGAGCTTAAGGATTCTTATGTCACGATTAATTATATATTTGACCTGAGCTTTCTAGATGAAATTTTTGAGGGGAAAGAAGGAGACCCTCATGAGGAAACAGAAAGCGGTGCTCATGAGGAAGAAGAAACTGTTTATATAGACGACAGATTTGTTGATGTTCGCGCTGTTATTTATCTTGAAAATACAGATGGTAGCATGCACAAAATTGCAGTTGGGTCGCTCAACTCAATAAATGACTATGCGGATTATGAGACTAAAATAAAATCACCCTTTTCTTATATACGAATTGATGATCACTATTATATAATTCCGCTTAAATTTTATTACAAACTTATACAGTTTATACAAAATGAAATAAAAACTGAAAAATTTCTTTTTGAATGCACTACCCAATATTTTAAGAACCCGGTTTTTCTTAGATTTACAACAAGAAATAATTTTGATAAACACCCTTACGAAATTGTTTCTATCGATATATCACAGGAAGATTCTGAAATTCTTTTTGGTAAAAAATGTTCTTGTATTCATGGGCGATACTATAAAGAATTTAAAGAAATTCATTTTGAAACAGAATTTAAAAATCATAGTGAATTCTTTAAGTTTAAAGTGCTAAGTCGTGACGAAATAGAACTTACTCTTATTAACGAGAATGGGTTAATTTTTACTTTTAAATAATATCCTTCGTAAATTAATAAATCCCCAACACTGCCGGAAGATTCCAGAACGAAGAGTAACCTGTTACATCACTTGATGCTTCTTCCCAGATACTCTGTGTAGCATACGTCTTTGGAATCGAAACCGTTTTTCCGTTTGCGATTACGTTCTTAACCGTATTCCAGTTCTGAGAGAACATAACATGCTGCGAGTCAAGATTTCCAAAGTAGTACTTTGCAGGATTTGCAGGCTTTCTGAATGCGTTGTATGGTAAACCGGCGCCTAAGGCTGGGTCTGCCGGAATCCATCCAAAATTATCGATATAAAAATTTACCCACCAGTGCGGAACCGCTTTCTTATCTGCGTCAATCAAAATTCCACTCATAACCTTAGCCGGAACACCAGCAGTTCTTAACATCGCCGCATACAAAACCGCAAAGTCATAAGCGTCGCCTTTTTTTGTTTTAAGCATATCAAGACAGCTTGTGTCGCCCTTTCTAAGCTTATCCTGAACGTTATAATTTGCAATCATATATTCATAAATAAGCTTTGCCTGACGATATGGATTTACCGATTTATAAATTACATTTGGCAAAAGATTAATCAGCTCAGGAACATCAGCCGGAACAAGTTTGTCAGCCTTTGTGTAAGTTCTGTAAAGCATACGCTTTCTGTCTTTAGGAATTGCAACATAATCAATGTCTACCCAGGTTTCAACAGAACGACAGGTTATAACGTGATTCTGACTTATGCGGGTTTTTTCGCTTGCGGCATAAGAATTTTTTCCTGTTTTATCCATTGTAATCTGAAATACAGAAGTGTTGTCAAAGTCATCGAGGAGCGGTTTTGGATTTGTCTCTGTTAAAGTTACTGTCGGCTGGTCAGCTGTTATCTGCGGCAAAGGAAGACGCAAACTTAAAACAGAATCTTTTGTTCCTGAAATGTTTGAAATATCTGCCGACACCTGAATCAGATACGTAGTCTTTGTTCCATAATTTTTAACACCGGCTCTCTGCAAAACGGTAAGCGCATGCTTTGTAGAAGCACCGTTTTCGTTTTCAACATAAACATATCCTGTAAAAGCTCCGTCCGGAACATAAACACGGATTTCTGTTTCACTCCAGTATTCATAGTCAAAGTCCGAGTCCGACGCGTGAATATATTCAGTTGTGTCATCAAGATTAATGCCTGCATTATATGCATTTTCAGAAATCTGCTGCTGAGTCTTTTTTGTCGAAAAGAAAACCTGACTTGTATTTTTTTTAGTACCAAAGTTTTTTCCGGTAATTGTCAAAACTTCACCGACATAAAGACTCTCTGCAGAAAGTGAAGTAATAACCGGGCGCAGCTGCATTGCATTAAGCGGAACTGTTACAGGAATTGCACTTTTGTTTGCAAAAAAATCAGGATTAGAACGACCTACATTTGAAACAACATACATAAGGCCATCCTGCGTATTGGCCGGAATCGTAATTACAATTTCGTTGTCGCTCCAGGAAACATAAGAGCTTTCTGTTAATCTGTTCCCTGCAATTTCAACATAAGAATTTTCTTTTGTGTTATTAAAAAATTTTCCTCTGATAGAAATCGTGTCCCCGGGAGAACCTACCTGCTGTGACACAGAAAGAATTACCGGTTTTTCTTTTACGGAATAGCTTATTAAAACCGAAAAGCCTGTAATTGCCGCACAAACTGCAACGATAAATAAAACACGGGCAATAGAGTATTTTCTTAAAAAGTATGAAAAGTTCTGCTTAAAATTCACTGTAGCTTCCAACGTTATTCAGGATAAATAATCTCAAATTCGCAAGTCCGGAATTTGAGATTATATTATTCTATTTATTTAACGCTGAAATATCAACATATGAAGGCATATAAACCTGTAAAGAAGACGATTCGCGTTCCTGAACAAATTCTGGCATAAAAAAGTCATCTGCAAGCAGCTTTGAAGACTTCTGGTTTTGAGTTCTTCCTTTGTAATGCGATACAGGAGCTGCAAGTGGCTGTATAAGCGGGCTGAATGAATCAAGAGAGAATGTCGGATTTGCAGAAGCACTTGCTTCTTCTTTAGACACAAGGTTTATAGGATAATTTACTGTCGACTTTTCTGTTATCAAAGAATTCTGGTCAATAGAAAAATCTGTTGTTCGTTTGATAGTCTGAATCTGCGCAACATTCTGAACATTTCCTGCTGCATTATTTCTAAAACTGAACGGAAGCATTACTGCAAAAACAGCGGCTGCTGCAACAGCGGCAGGCAGATATTTTTTTACTTCCGGGAATAACTGAATTTTTGCAGGTGCCTTGGCTTTTGAGATAACTTTTGAGTAACGCATTCTGCTCTGCAAGCGTTCAAAGCTCTGGTCTAAAAATACCTGATCAAGCTTGAGTGAATCTGCGTCTGCTTTTAATACATCGTGCAGGGCGCGCATCGAATCAAGCTCGGCTTTGCATTTAGGACACGAGGCAATATGCGCTTCGTACTGTTTTGCAAAATTTGCAGGAAGCTCGTTATCGAGATACAGTGAGTGAATATCTTTTTCAGGACAAGTAGACATCGTCTTCTCCTATCAGTTTGGCAAGCTGTTCACGTGCCCTAAAGACACGGACTTTAACATTGCCCTCTGTAATACCAAGGGTTTTCCCAATTTCTTTATAATTCATATCTGCGTATTCGCGCAGAATAAGAACTTCCCTCAGGTTTTCCGGCAGCATAGAAAGAGCTTCTTTTGCTTTTTCGATAGTCTCTTCTCTTAAGAGATCTGTCTCGCCGGAAGTCTGCACCCTGCGATCTTCGTACAGCGCCTTGTGGTAGGCCTTTTGTTCACGTCCCTTTCTCTTTACATAATTCAAGGCTGCATTCTTAACTACACGTATAAGCCAGTAAGTTGCATCATTTATGGTCGGAAAGACCATTTCTTTTTCGTTAGCCTTGATGTAAGAATCGTGAACCAGGTCTTCGGCTGCTTCCTGATCGTTTACAACCCGATATGCCACTTTAAACAAAAGCGTCATTGTTGAGTCATATATCTTTTTAAAATCAGACGGATTGGCTGCATTTAATGCTGTCCCGCCAATCTCATTGCCTGCTATATCCTTAACCACATTCACTCCAAAAAGTTACACAAAAATCATCGTTTGCCTTTTTTTTTCAGGCTGAATTTTATAAGGCCTACTGTCTTTTCCAGGTCGGCCCATTAGGAGTATCTACTATTATAACCCCTCTGGCTGCCAAATCGTTACGGATTTTATCTGCAGTTGCAAAATCTTTTGCTTTTTTTGCATCTGTTCTCTGCTGAACAAGTGCGTTAATCTCTTCTGCTTCTGGATCTCCCGCATGGTCGTCTGCAACAGGGGCATCTGCCTTTTTAGCACATTCAACAAGCTTAAGACCTAAAACGCTGTCCATTTTGTTAATCAGTGTAAGAGCCTCGTTTGCCGAAAGTGAAGAATCCTTAATCGCCATCTGGAGGCGGCTTAAAGCCTGAGGTGTTGCAAGGTCGTTTTCAAGGTCGGCCTTAAACAGATCAAGGTATTCGACAGCCTTTGCACTTAATGCGCTTTCGTCACAAGCTTTGCCGTTTGCGGCATCCAGAATAGACTTTGTCTTGTTTACGAGGGCTTTGCGAGAGTTTTTAGCGCTGTCCATTGCGTCCCAGCTAAAGTAAACCTGTTTTCTGTAGTGGCTTCCGAGTAAGAAAAGTCTGTAGTCAAGCGCATCGTAGCCCTTGTCCAAAAGACTCTGAAGGCGCAAAAAGTTTCCGGAAGATTTTGACATCTTGTTTCCGCCTTCGATAACGAGGAACTCATTGTGGAGCCAGTAATTTACCCAAGGGCCTTTAGCGCGTTCTGTTTCGTCAAAGCTTCCTTCTGACTGTGCAATTTCGTTAGTATGATGAACGCTCACGTGATCGATTCCGCCTGTGTGAATGTCAAAATGCTTTCCAAGGTATTTCATGCTCATGGCAGAACACTCGATGTGCCAGCCAGGATAGCCGCGACCCCATGGACTGTCCCATGTCATAGCCTGGTCTTCAAACTTTGATTTTGTAAACCAGAGGACAAAGTCGCCCGGATTGCGTTTGTTTTCGTCTACAACAACGACCTTTCTGCGGCCGGCACCGGCTTTAAGCTCGTCCATGTTAAGGTTTGCAAGCTTTGCATAATCCGGGTAAGTTGAAATATCGTAGTAAAGGTTTCCGCCAGCCATGTATGTGTGACCGTTTGCTTCTATCTGTTTGATTAATTCAATCATTTCGTTGATGTGTTCCGTTGCCTTACAGATTACGTCCGGGTGACGGATATTGAGCGCGTCGATGTCTTTCATAAATGCATCTGTGTAGAATTTTGCAACTTCGAGAACACTCTGGTGGCGTTCTTCGGCTGATTTTTTCATTTTATCTTCGCCGTCATCGCCGTCGCCAGTAAGGTGTCCGACGTCAGTAATGTTCATAACGTGCTTGATTTTATATCCGAGGTAGGTAAGTGTTTTGTCGAGAATGTCGAGAAAAACATATGCGCGAAGGTTTCCGATGTGGGCATAATTGTAAACTGTCGGACCGCATCCGTAAAAACCGCAGTAGCCTTCTGTAATCGGTTTAAATTCTTCAAGTTTTTTTCCCATTGTGTTAAAAAGTTTAAGTGCCATTTTTCTTCCTCAAGCCAGGTAAATCTTAAAAAACGCGGCTCTTTGCTTCCGCGAAAATACTTTATATTTAATATAAAATATACTATAGTAGAATATATGAATAATTTACGGGAAATAGCACAAAAATTCAAGACAGAGCAGGATTTTGCAGTTTACGAGAATGAACCGATGGCTCAAAGATTTTCTTTTAAGGTCGGCGGAATTACGCCTTTACTGATTGAGCCTCTTACAGAAAATGCCCTGATAAGTGCCCTGACGTTTTTGAAACAGGAAAAAGTACCGTATTTTGTTCTTGGCGGCGGAACTAATATCGTTTTTTCTGACCAGGGCTTTGACGGCGTTGTTTTGTCGACTGTTAAGCTGAATAAGATAGAAGTAGTTTCTGAAGTTTCCGGAAAATCCGATGATGTAAAAGCGGACGCAAGAAAAAAGGACGACGCGCGGGAAGATGGCGAAAAAAACTGCATCGATGGTCAGATGCAAGACGGCGAGGTCGTTTTAAGATGCCAGTGCGGTGTTCTTATGAATACCCTTGTAAACTACTGTACTAAAAACGGTCTTACAGGACTCGAGCAGTTCTGCGGGCTTCCGGGAACTGTCGGCGGTGCCTGTTATATGAATGCGCGCTGTTTTGACCGCGAGATAAGCGATGTTGCAGGAAATATCGGCTATTTTGATGAGGGCACTGGCTTTGCAGATTGTGATGTGAAGGTCTTGGACTATGACAAAAATCTCTGGGCTTACAAAAAGTCGCCTTTTACAGATACAGAAAAAATTGTTCTTTATGCAGAATTTCGCGTTAAAAAGACATCGGCAGATAAAAAAGATGCAATTCAAAGCGCGGCTTCGCTTTTTATGAAAGAACGCGTGGAAAAGGGCCATTTTAAATTCCCGTGTGCAGGAAGCGTTTTTAAGAACAATCACGATTTTGGGCGACCTACCGGCAAAATTATCGATGAACTTGGGCTTAAAGGCTATTCAATTGGAGATGCACAGATTGCTCCATGGCACGGAAACATCATTATAAATAAGGGTAAAGCGACACAAAGTCAGATTAGTCAGCTTGTTGAATATATCAAGGCGCAGGCTCTTGAAAAATTTGGCTTTAAGCTTGAAGAAGAAATTATTTTTAAGTGATGAATTTTACGAGTTAAATTCACTCTTAAAATATCCAAAATACAGATTAATTTATAAACTTCGTATTTTTGATATCCGATAATTGAAAAAATGTCTGTAGTGTATTAAAATAGCACATAGGGAGAACGAGTATGCTTCAACTTGCATTTGTCAATTTTAAGAAGGGCTCTTATTTAGTTGTCGAAGGACAAAATACAGGTGACCGTTTTTATATTATTCAGGTAGGTCATGTTCAGTGTGTTCACGAAACTAATATTCCTGTAAGTGATACAAACAATATCCTTGGGCCTGGTGACTTTGTCGGCGTAATTCCATGTATGTCAAATCACCTTCAGATTGAATCTGCAATTGCAATGACAGATGTTGTCTGCATTTCTGTTCGCCGTGACCAGTATCCGGAACTTATCGAACGCAATACTCCCGTTGCTATGAAAATTATCCGCACCTTTGCAAATAAGATGCGTCTTTTAAATGAAAATCTTACAAAACTTGCACTTAACAATGTTGTTCAGGAATCTCCAGAACAGATTTTTACTTCTGCAAGAGTTTACGAAGAAAAAAAAGAATTTAACATTGCAATTTACGGCTACTACCAGTATTTAAAGGCTTCTCCTTATGGACCAAATGCCGCTATTGCAAAGCAGAAATTTGTTCAGTTAAAACCTCGAACAAAGGCTGTTTATTTTGAACCGTCTACAGATCTTTTGCGCGTTTATCCAAAGGGTACGATGATTTTCTCTGAGTGTCAGGCCGGGGCCGACATGTTTATCATTCAGGAGGGAGCTGTTCGTATTACTAAAGTCGTTGATGGTCAGGAAGTAATTCTTGCTGTATTAAATAAAGGTGACATGTTTGGTGAAATGGCGCTCCTTGAAAACAAGCCGCGTTCAGCAAGTGCAATTGCACACGAAAACTGCCGTCTTATGACTGTAAACCGCAAGAACTTTGACCAGATGGTAGCAACTCAGCCACAGTTGATTGCCCGTCTTACAACAACACTTGCAGATCGTCTTTGGTCTATGTACCGTCAGCTTGCAAATACTCAGCTTAAAGAACCAATTATGAAGTTAATCGATATGCTCGCACTCCAGATGGAAAAAGCAAAGGTAAATATTGCTCCTGGTATAAGCTGGCAGACAGATTTAACTATACAGAATGTCGTTGATATGTGCGGTATTCCTCAGTCACATCAGGCTGCGGCTGCATATCAGTTCCAGTCAGACTCTCATATCAGAATTCAAAATGGTAAAATCTTTGTTCCAAACTGTGTTGAACTTGCAAAGCAGGCAGCATTTTATCGTAAACAAACACATAAATAATTCCGATAATCGTCGTGATGAGACGCTTTACAAAAAAACATTTTCAGAAAACTATTTTAATACTCTCTGCAGTTATATCGTGCACTTTTGTCTTTGCGCAGTCTGGTTCTCAGTCCGGGGCTCGAGCTGGTTCTCAATCAGGTTCTCAATCCGGCGACCTTCCAAAGGGATACGGTGGAATTGAACTTGGAATGAATGTCGACGAAACAAAAAAGGCATTAAAAGCAAACGGCGACTTTGGTTATAACGGCGACCGCGATGTTTCTCTTTTGCCTGGCGAAAACCGTATTTTGATAGAAACTGACGCGCGCGATTTTGCCCGCTGGTCATTTTTGGAACAGTGCTGGTTTCAGTTTTATAAAGACAAACTTTATGTAATTATATTGAATTTAAACAAAAAGAAAGTTGACTATTACAGCGTATTCAGTTCATTGTGTAAAAAATACGGAGATCCGGTAGAATTTTCTCCTGAGCGCGCGGTCTGGAAAAACGACGATGTTCAGTTTAGTCTTGAACGCCCGCTTGTTTTAAAATATATTGATCTTAAAACCTTTAATTCTCTTATAGATGAATCTCTCGTTGAAAACTCTGAAAAAGAAAAACTCCGCGATGAGTTTCTGGATAGTTTATAATTATGAATAAAATTACTAAATCAAAAATCGTTTCTGTTCTGAGTAAAACCTTCTTTAGTGCAGCATTAATGTTTTCTTTTTTAACTTTTTGTGCTTGTTCAAAGCCTGCAAAGCCGAGCGTTGACCTTACTATAGAAAAGGCAGACGGTTCAACAGCCTTGGTGTCCGTAGAAGTCGCGCGTACCGAACAAGAGCGGCAGCGTGGTTTTATGGAGCGCAAAAAAATTCCTGACGGAACCGGCATGATTTTTGTTTTTGAAGGCGATCAGATTCTTAACTTCTGGATGAAAAACACGCCGACCGCTCTTTCGATTGCCTATATTGACCGTAACGGAATCATCCGTGATATTTTTGATATGACACCCTTTAGTCTTGAGGCAATCGAGAGCACCTGCTCTGTTCGGTACGCGCTCGAAGTGCCAAAGGGCTGGTTCAGCAAAAACGGCATTAAAGTCGGCGACAGGGTGGTGTGGGATCACCTGTAATCGATTGGAATGCCGCGCGTTCTGAGTGCGGCTTTTTTGTCTGGTTTTATTAGGCCTTACTGTTCGAGCTTGCTTAATTCCATCTGGGCGATTTTGTCATCCGGGTCATATTCAAGCACGGTTGCAAAATATTTTTGAGCCTGAGCCTCGTCTCCTTCTTTAAGTGCAAGGTATCCGAGGTTTGACATAATCTTTGTGCTTTCTGGTTCAAGCGAGAGTGCCTTCATCAAAGCTTTTTTTGCGTCAGCAAGATTGTTAAGTTCAAGATAGCAGATTGCCATTTCGTTGTAACAGTCTGAGTTGTTGTCTCCACCGCATTCAAGTGCTTTTGCAAAGGCATTCACTGCATCCTGCCAGCGGCTCATACGGCGTAATCCCCAGCCAAGCATAAACCAGGCATTCCATACGTGCGGATTGTTTTGTAAGAACAAACGGATTTGTTCAAGGCCTTTTTCTTCCTGACCGCTCGAAATTAAATCGTAGGCTGCCTTAAACTTTGTGTCATCCATGTTCTGATTTTTGATGTTATTGATAATTTCCTGTGCGCGTTCTTTTTTGTAGATTCCGTTTTCGCCAAGGTCTTCGTCTTTTGCGTCGCAGGTAAGGGCAACGTAAGTTTCAAATGCATCTTTACCATTTACGTAATCTTTTTTCTTGAGATAATAAAATCCTGCATTAAAGAATGCATCTGGAATTGCAGGTTCTGCAATCATTGCTTCTTTATAATAGTTGAGCGCTTCTTCGTCATAAGCATCGGCGTCTTCTGTAAGACCTGACTGACGATAGCTGTCTGCACGCTGGTCAAAAAAGAGAGCCATGTTCAAAGTGATTGCCTTGTCTTCCGGGTCAATTCCCTGGAGCGCTAAAAAGATTTCTTCGGCAATTTCAAAGTCTTCGTTTTTTACTTTGAGGATTGCAGCCTCAGAAAGTTCTTTTTTGATGTTAGGACGCGCCTTTGTAATGATTGAACGGTAGTAGTCTGAATGCTTGTTGTGTTTATCGTAGGCGAGTACTGTTAAAATTCCTGCTAAGATTTGTTCCTGTGTTAATTCTTTTGGGTTGAACTGTCCCGGACCTTCGCTGTCTTTTTTTTGTACAGGAAGTGGAATTGTTACATCAAGCTGGAATGCTTCTTTTGAAAGTTCAAAGCCTTCTGGTAATGTAATAAAATAAACTGATTCAAGAGGACTGTTTGGTTTCATGTTTAATTCCTATTAATTTTATTTGAAAATATTTTTTAATCAAGTAATGTTTATAAAGCAATTTGTGCCGTTTGAATTTTTAAGCTGATTAAACTTCTGGAACTTCTTCTTCAGAAACTGCCTGTGGAACAGATTCTTCCTGAACTGTTGTCTGAGGTTCGGTTGCTGCGGTCTGTTCCTGCGCAGGTTGTGCCGCATCTGCTTGAGTCTGCTCCGCATTTGACTGTTCGTTTTGTGCGGCTGCCTGAGCTGCTCTCTGTTCTGCAACTTTCTTTTCTGCAGCCTGAGTATCTTTAGTTGCCTGTTCCTGCTGAGCCGCATTAAGAATATTCTTTTTCATCGTTGTAAGATATGTATTAATACGAATCTTATATGATGTCGGAACAGAAGCCTCGTCAAATTTAAGACAGGCATAAATAATCTCGGCCTTGTTTTCTACAGGACTTGTCTTTACAACACTTCCTCGCAGAGTAATTATTTCGTCAGGTTCATCAAAATGAATACGTAAGAGAACTTCTTTTCCCTGGATAAATTTTTCGATTCCCAAAAGAATTACTTTTGCACCGGAGAAAGAAATATCGCGCAAGATACAGCGGCGAGGAACGTTCTGAATAAAGATAATCGTTTCTTCTTTAGAAATATTCAGGCGGCGCTTAACGTCGTCTGTTATGATGATACGGTCTTCTTTTCGTCTGATTGCGTTTGAATTTGCCTCGAGCATTGAACCGATTTTTTCGATTAAGTCATCTGGTGGACGCTGGGTAAAGGTAATCGTAATGATTGCAAGGTCGCCTGAGTTCATGTAATGGGCAACTTCGGTAACGCGTCCTGTTATAAAAAAGCTTATCGGCTGGTCGTGCTGCTGAACAAAATAGAATCGGATACTGACAGGAGGTGCATCTTTTTTAGCGATTGCCGCAAAAGCGCCGCCCTTTGTTCCGACGATGATTTTTGCCATCTGAAATGAAGTGGAATTTATAATACAAGGCCATTGTGAGCCGTTACATTTGACGTAAATTTGTCTCGGGTCTACAGCAAGAGTCCGCAACACATCCTTTGTGTATGCAACTTCTGTATCTCTAAATACATCGTAGTAATTTTGTAACTGCTGACTCGTCGTAATTCCCATATTTAAATATAATAATTTATCTATAGGCATTTGTCAAACAGCGCTTTAAGTTTTTGTAAAATGCTCTGGTTTGATAAGGGGGAATATGCCGAATTTTTGAAAAATTTGTCTTATTTTTTGCTGCAAAAGCCGAGAAATGCGCTTAAGTTAGGGTTTTTTGGGTAAGAAAGGGCGTTTTTCTGGTCTAAAATAAGGCAGGAAGAGTTTCCGCCGTCAAATTGAATTGCATTATAACAGTCGTTTTCAAGTAAAATGCGGGCACATTCCATGTAGGAAAGCCCCAAAGATGTGCTTTTGCGCTCGCCTTCTACAATAAGTATGTATAGTTTAGTACCGTCGCGGTTTATTCCAAGGGCGGTGCGCGAGTCTTTAATGTCTTTAAAATCTATAACTTCGCCGTCTTTTAAAATCTGCCAGAAGCCGCCGTGGATAATACAGGGTGATTGCTTCAAGGCAAGTGTCAGCTGTTCGTCGCTCTGGCGATCAATAATTTTTGCACTGTATTTTGTTCCATCGTTGTAGAAGGCGAGCGCTGAATATCTTGCGTTTGGTTTATAAAGTTGTTCGTTATTTGAATAAATTATTCCGGCAGGAAGCTGTTTTGAAATGAATCTGATTTTTTGCGAAAAAGGTGTCGTGTTTATTACGATATCACAATCATTTTGTTTTGCAAATTTTTTTGCCCGTATTGAAGAATCTTTTTTTGTATCTGGAAAACTTACGATTGAAAAATTTTCACTTAAAAGATTTATGCGGACAAGATGGCAGAGGGTTTTCTTTTCTGTTATAAAAAAGTCTGCGGTCTCTGCATAATCTGTAAGAGTTTTCCATTGTAAATCGCGGCTTATATCGCTGACAGAAGAAACCTGTGCAAGCGGTTCCTGTCTTAAGCTCGAACAGGAAATATTTGAAAAGACTGCGAATGAAACTATAAATGTAAAAACTGAAAGGCAAAAAAATTTTGTAAATTTCTTTTTGGTATGCTTCATTAAAAAAAATAACTCCGGCATAAGATGTTTTCAAAATCAAGTGCCGGAGTTTTAAGTTCCTTTATTTTATTTCTTTAAGATTTTTCTGTAAGGTCTCGATGCTGTTCTGGATTATATCCATTTTGCTTCCCTTGTAAATAATTCCAAGGGTGGTAATAAAGCCTTCGCCTGGAATTGTTACAAAGACAGAAGTCTTCTGGTCATGTTCAAAAGGCTTTCCGTCGTAAGGAATTGTTTTAGATTCGATTTTCTTGTATGAATCAAGAATATCCTTTGCAGCATCCTCGTTTGGTTTATAGTCTTTGCTGATGTAAATCAGAGTATTGTCATTTGTGTTCTGCTCTGCATCTACTGCAATGCTGGCTACTTCAAACTTTAATCCGTTTTTATCATCCGGGCGCAATGCAAGGCCGCATGATAATTCTGCTGTATCTGTAATATTGATGATATCCTTTGGAGCGGCTATTTCGATGCTGCTGAATTTAATTTGTGCTGCTTTGTCGCTTGTTTTGATATATGCATCTTTTAATACCTTGTGACGTGGATAAAGGCTTTCTGGAATTTCAAAATATTCTTTCCATTCTTTTACAGTTCCGCTGTAGCCTGCTACAACAAAGTCCGCAAGGAATTCAAAGTCGTAAACATAGCCGTTCCAGACAACATCTGTTGGAGCCATTCCTGTAATGTTAAAGATTCCTTCTGGTAATGGAAGAGCATAGTTATAAACTACGTAATCAGCAAAAGGAACATTGAATGCAGAGATGAGCCATACTCGTCCAAATTTGTCTGTGTATGAATTTGTTTCAACTGGTTCGCCGTAAGAAGTAATTGTAATTTTTTCTGAACCAACCTGACGGCTCATTACAAATGCTTTTGAAAGAGTGTCCATCAAAAGTTTTGGATCTTTGATGTATTGCTGAACAGAAATGTCATCAGGCTTTTTTAAGAAGCTGAAAATTGCACCAAGCATTCCGCCGGCACTGATTTTTCCGTTGTTTTCAAGCTTTAATGTAGAAACGTCCTGAGGACTGTATGAACCCCATTTTCCTTTTTCGTTAAGACATGTTACAACCGGAAAGTTTGGTGAGTAAATTGTATTAAGGAGAGGGTTTCCTTTGTCCTTAACGGCAAAGTTTTCTTTTCCGTCGTAGTAATAGTCTTTTGTAAGCTCTGTTACAAGCTGTCTTGTATCTTTTTCAAGTGCACCGTAGCAGGCAGTTCTTACTTCTTCAATAGGCTTTGGAAGATCAATTACAAAGTCAAAGGTATGATAAAATCTCTGAGTTAAGATATTAGGAATGTTGTAATAACTTTCTGAATGAATCTCACCTTTGTTATCTGCAACGTTAGAAACTTCGCCAACAGGAAGAGCGTAGTTAAGATTTTCAGAAGAGTTTTTCATTGCAACAATTCCGATAACCTTTCCCTGTGCTGTTACAAGTGGACCACCAGAGTTTCCTGGGCTTGCAGCTGCAGAAAAGCGGAGCCACTTCCAGGCACCGTTGCGGTTTTCCGGAGTTTCGCTTGTAAGAAGACCGTTACGCATAACGATTCCTTCTCCCAATGCGTTTCCTACTGCAAATACTGATGAATTAAGTTTGTAAGACTTGTCTGTTTCAAGACCTTTTGCGTTTGCATCATCAAAGTCGATTACGTCAAAAACAACAAAGTCGCGGTCAGTTGCAAATTTTACAATGTTTCCGATTTTGTATGTTTTGCCGTCTGCAGAACGGATGTAGAATTTGTCCTGCTGACTTTTGTGCTGGAGACTTAAAACATGAGCGGCTGTATAAAAGTGTCCGTCCTTAAGTCTGAATGCTGTTCCGATTGAATCAAATTTATCCATCCTGATCTGGTATGGGATACGATCCAACGGTAGCTCTTTTTCATACGAGAGCGGATCTTCCTGAATTTTTTCTACTACAACTTCAAATACATTCTGCTGAATTGTTTTAGCGATTTTTGGTTTGAGTACGTCTTGTGCAAATGCACTTGCAGTACCCAGAATCATTGCAAGTGCAATGAAAAAGGTTAGTTTAGTTTTTTTCATAAAATTCCTCTTTTTATATAAAAAAGTTTGCAACAAAAATGTTACTTATTAATAAAGCGCTGTGCAGGAGTTACAACCCAGATTGCTTTTAATTCTGTAGAGCCTGTGTTTATGAGAGTGTGCGGCGCTCCTGCGCTGAATGTTACGCTGTCGCCTTCTTCAAGTTCATAAACGTATTTTTCGTAATGAAGTTCGCACTTTCCTTTTAAGATAAAGCCCATCTCGCGTCCAAGATGTCCGTAAGAACCTCGGTTAGTTTTATCGCCTGCCGGGATTGTAATGGTGTAGGCTTCGAGTGTGCTCTGTCCGTCAGATTCATCCGGTTTAACAACTTCTTCGTAAGTGATGGAATCTTCTTTTGCTACACGTCGTTCTGTTTTGCGGATTACCTGAACAGGGTGCTTTCTGCGATATTCTTCAAACAAAAATTCAAGATTTATATCAAGAACATCTGCAAGTGCTAAAAGTGTATCAATTGCAGGGCTGACACGGTTGCGTTCAATTTGAGATACAAGACTTTCTGAAACACCAGCCTGACTTGCGACAACCTTTAAGGTATAGCCTTTACGCTCTCTGACCGTTCGGAGTTTTTCTCCAAAGTGATACGGAACACGTTTGTCCTGTGAATCACCAATCTGCTGCTCATCATTTTGCGAAACTGTCATTGTTTTGTTTCTCCTTATTAAGTTCCATAACAAACTGGATAAAATAATCTTCTATAGTTTTGTGTGGTCCTTCAAGATTCATGCGGGCACGAACGCGCGCGTTATCACGACGCAGTGTGTACATTGAATAGAAGTCGCGGTAGTCAAGTCCGGCATCGGTTTTAATATGAACACCAAGGAATTTAGAAACTTCATCACGACCAATTGCCGCGATTCCCTTTGTACGAAGAATGTTTTTTAACTGAAGAATCTGTTCATAAGAAATTCCAAACAAAAATTCTTCCATTGCCTGAGAAACGCCTGAGTCTCCAAGTTTGGACTTCATAAACTTCATCCACTGGTCATCAAGCTGCATTGATAAAGTCAAAAGTTCGCTTGTACCCATCATTGTTCCAAAGGCAGGCGCAAGTTTACGGCGTGCGTTCCAGATTGTAAGAAGGGTAGGCGCAATGTCAGAAACATTCTGGTCGGTGCGGTGTTCCCAAAGCAAAAGAAGCGACGTTGCAAGCTCCTGTTTAAAGTCCATTGGAATTGTTTTGTCGTGAATAAGATTTAAGTAAACGTCTTCTGCTAAAAGCGAGAACATCAATGTTGTTGTTTCTGTCTGAAATTCCTGAGTTATGCTGTCAGGCTCTTTTATTGCTTTTGCAAATTTTGTAAAGGAAGAAAAAGTGTGAATTTTTGCAACAAGAAAACCTTTTCCGAGTGTGGCTTTTGACGGAAGCTGTAAAGTGTAATCTCCTTCTGCCTGGTGCTCGATAAGAGAGTCAATAAGGGACTGAGGGGTTCGGATTCCTCCTGAAAGATTATGGCGTTCAAGCAGCGATGGAAAGTTTGCAATACCTTTTGCAAGTTCTTTTAAATCGTGAATTCGCTTTTGAAATACTTCATATTTGTCTGGGTCAAATTCTTTTGCTTTGTCGAGAATAAGTTCATACAATTTTTTTTGATGCGGAGTGAGAACGACAATACCAAAGTCTTCTGGTTCAGACGAACGTTCGTTCTGATCAAAAAACTCGTTAATATCTACTGAGACAAATCCATCTGTTGTAATACTTTTTTCTTCCACGGTTACGTATTATAGCATAATCTTTTATAAAAGACTATCCGATATTGGAGATATGAGAGAATCTGCAAAAAAAAATTTAATGTTCCTTTTTTTATTTACAGTGACTGCAGTTTATTCAATATTCTGTCAGGAAAACAAAAATTATTTCATTTACCCGGAAGATGTCCGCATAACAGAAGGATCTGACGGTTATCATCTTTTTATCAGAAAAAAATCCGGGGTTGAGTCGGTCATGCTTACAGAGACCACCCGCGATCCGACCGGTCAGGAACCAAATTATGCTTACCGCGCAAAAGAGTATAACGCTGTCAATGGAGATGAAATCCGTATGCTTAATGGCGAAAAACTTGACTCTGTTTATGCACGATATTCTCTTGTGGATTCTACAGTAGAAAACGATTCTGTTTTTGGAGAAGCCTTTCATATTTTTATTCCGCGGCAAATTGTCTACGGTTATCCGTGGAGCAGAAACGGAACTATAGAAATTGGAAAAGGAACTTTTATAAATATCCGCTCATTTGAAAAAAAATACTGCGATTATACTGGAAAGTATTTTGATAATCCGTTTATGTTTGATTTTGAAGTTATCAAGCGACCGCGCGCAAAGAAAAATTCAATCCCTGAAAAAAAGACCGCTGTCGTTTTAACTGATGACTATAATCCGATTGCGGCTCATACATTTAAAGAGATTTCTGATTTTTTGATTTATTCAAAAGGACCGGAAACAATTGTAGAAGACATAATGAAATCTATTCAAATGATAGATCCAAAGGACAAGGCCGATATCGTTTTTGCAATTGATGCAACTGGCAGTATGAAAGATGATATTCAGAAATTAAAAGACGAATGGGTTCCGTCTCTTCTTGAAGGCTTAAAGGAATTTAAGGACGTAAGGTTAGGGCTTCTTTTTTACCGCGATTATAACGATAACTTTTTTACAAGGGGACTTCCTGTAAAGTATTATGACTTTACAAATGATGTAAATTGGTTTGTAAAAAACTTGCGCGCTATCAGTATAAGAGGGAACGAAGGTGGTGACATTCCTGAGGCTGTGTACGAAGCGTTGTATGCGTCAATGGAATTTTTTGAATGGAGAGCAGGGGCTTCTAAAAAAGTGATTCTTATTGGGGATGCAGAGCCTCATCCGACTCCGCGTAAATCCGGCCGATATAGCCGCGAGTTGATTGAAAAAATATCCGGCGAAAAGGGAATTGTGATAAATGCAATTATTACGCCGGATGATAAAGCAAAACGCGGCCGGTAATTTAAGCCGCATCGTTTGAAAAAGCCGTGTGCTTTTTTTGCAAAACGCGGCCGGTAGAATTATTTTTGTTTACTTTCGATTTCTTCAATTTTTGCAAGTTCAATAAGCGCAAGTTTTTTGTACTTTGGCTGAACTTTGTAAACTGAATCCGGTGAATCAAAAATATCTACGATTTCGTTAAAGATGGTTTTTGCCATCTGATATTTTTTCTGTTTGTAGAATGAATGCGCAAGCTCATATTTTGCTTCGACATAGCATTTTAAATCTGCGCCGTAACGGTCAATTGCTGCAACGTAATATGCGTCGGCTACCTTGTACTGTTCGTTTGCAAGTGCATCCTGACCGCGCTGAATAAGCTGAGCACAAGTAAGATCCTGAGAAATTTCTTTTGGTGCTGTCTGGCAAGAAAAGAATAGCCCTGAAAAAATCAAAGCTAAAGTCAAAAGCAATTTGTAATTCGATGTGTTTTTCATACAAGAGATAATATCAGAACTTTTCTGAAACAACAAGTCTGTTTTTACCATTTTCCTTTCCTATTAAAAGATTTGCATCTGCATCATTTAAAACCTCGTAAGCCGAGTTAAAGTTACGCGATGAACTCATTCCATAGGTTGCGGTAATGTGGATAATCTGACCGTTGTAATAAAATGGTGTCAGTGATAAAAGCTCTCTGATTGTATCAAGTTCAAAGATAGTTTCAGAAGTAATCTTTGGAAAGATGATGACAAATTCTTCGCCGCCCCAGCGTCCGATTTTATTTTGAATAGGAAGCTTTTTGCGTAATTCCTGAGTATAACTTTTTAAGGCAAAGTCTCCGCAGTCATGTCCGTAAGTGTCGTTGATATTTTTAAAATCATCGATGTCAAGAATTGCAATTCCGTATTCGATATTTTCGTTAAGTTTTCGTGTTTCGCAGTTTGTAAAGAAGGTCAAGGCTCTGTAACGATTCATAAGGCCTGTTAAAATATCGTGGGTCGAAATATATTCAAGTTCTTTTTGAGTAATGTCACTTCGGATGTGCATTTTACGGATAAAGAGCGAAGTAGAAAGTGAAGTTACAATCAACTGAATACATGTGATGGTAAGATTTGTATAAACTTCGCACATCATGTAAAGCTGTTGAGCTTTTGAAAGATTTTCAATTGGTGCATAAACAAGAATTTTAAACATGAATGTCGTTATGATTGTAATGACAGTCATGAGAAGAGTAATGGTAAATATTTTTTTATGAGTCTTATGCTCTGAACGGAATAAATAAACAGCGCCGAAAAAAGAAATTAAAAGTACTTCAAATTTTGGATCGCATTTTGTAAGTGGAATTGTAATAATAATTCTCAGACAGGATTCCAGAATAAAAAACAGGAATAAAAAGACTTTATTTTTCTTTTGAAAGATGGCAGTTAAAGTTAAGTATGCGATTGCAGCACAAATTCCCCACAAAAGAATCGGATCAAAAAACGGATCGTAGTTAATTATGTAAACAATATCCTTGATAATCATTAATATTGCTGTGATGTAGCAGATGAAGGGAAAAGGATTAAAAAGAATTTTTAAGGTGCGCAAAGGAAGCTTCATGATTTATTCTCTCCCGTTACAACACGGTTTTTACCTGTGCGTTTTCCTTCAAGCAGATTGTTGTCTGCCTCGATGAGCATCTGTGCAAATTTTGTAGGTTTTTCGTGCGAGCTCATTCCGATTGTAATTGTAATCTTAAGAAACTTGTCCAGATATTTAAATGTGCGGTCTTCGATTTTTGAACGGATGTCTTCTAAGACAGCCGCTGCGTTATCAGGGGTTCCGATAAAGATGATAAGAAATTCTTCACCACCCCAGCGTGCAAAAATTGTATTGTCCGGAAGTGAACGCTGAACAAGGCCTGCAATGTTTTTTAATACGATGTCACCGCAGTCATGTCCGTAAGTATCATTCACTTTTTTAAAAAAGTCTATGTCAAAAATTGCAGTTGTAAAAATTATTCCTGAGTATTCCGGCTTTGTAGCAAAGTCGGAAATAATTTGAGTTGCCTTACGACGATTTAAAATTTTTGTTAAAGCATCGTGCCCTGCAGAAAATGAAAGATACGCATTTTTTTGTGCGGCTTTTGCCTGAAAACGGTTTGTCTTTTTTTGAACAACAAAACTTACAAACACAAGAACAATAAGACTTGTTGCAGAGTAAATACTGTAATGAATAAGATAAAATTTATTTGGAAAGGCATTTTTAATATTGAAGTAAGTAAAGTCCAGCCCTTGAACCATAAAGATAATCGTAAATGTAATAATTGCAGGAATTAAAACATTTTCCGGCGGCTTTTTTGCCGAAAGAATCAGCATAATCATATAGGCAACAAGTGCCAGCGTAAGAATATATGAGCCTGCATCGTTTCCGTGTTTTATTGTAACAAGAATTGTATAGCCGATCGTTTCGGCAAAGGACATCGTAAATAGAAAAAGGCTTGGAACTGCGTTATCGAGAACGAGCATTACAATGTACAAGATTACAGCGTAGAGATGATAGCGTGTAATTAAGTCGCATTTATAATAAAAGCACAACGGAGCAAGAATAATATGCATTAGACATATTATTCCGCTCAAAACTGAAACATTCCTTTGTATCAGAAGGGATAAAGCCTTTTTCTGAAATCTGTACATTGTACTTTTATTATGAATTATAAAATGGTATTTTTCAAGACTTCTTTATAAAGTGTTTTTTACTGAGGAGAGACTTTAGCTACACAGGCGTCATGTTAAGGGATTTTGCAATAATATCTGTGCTGTACCATTAGCATAAAATGAGCTGTTTAGAAAATATAGTTAAAATGCAATATAGTTGCAAATTTGTGTTGACAAAGAGGTGTCGCCTCAATAAAATGCAACTGTGTTGCAAAAAACGTATCATACAAAATCATCTGAATTAATTGATCAGTTTATCGAGCAAAAAAAAGATAATGGCTTTACGGCTATTGAATTATCAAAATATTTGTTGTCTAGAGGTTTAAACTTAAATAAGACAACTGTTTATAGAAATCTTGATAAATTGATAGCAAGTGGCCGGCTGATAAAACTAAAATCGATTATAAATGACGGATTTATATATCAGGCTGCAGAAGAAGAAAAATCTTGTTCTGACCATATTCATTTTCAATGTAAAAATTGCGGTTCTGTTATTCATCTTGATGATAAAGAAACAAAACGATATTTGCAGACTATTTCTAAAAAGTTTGAATTAAATCTTGATTTGGATTCTTCTGGTTTATATGGAGTTTGTTCAAGATGCAAATCAAAGTAAAAAGAATCAAGCTTTTTCTCTCTGTTTTTTCTATCCTTTTTATAATAAATTCGCTTATATTTGAAGTTCACGAAGCAGGACACGAGTGTTCGGGCGAAGATTGTGAGATTTGTCATTTAATTGAAAATGCAGCTTTAATAATAAAGCTTATGAAAATAGAAGTGGGTAAGAAAAAAAAATCTATTCTTGTCCCACTTGCATTTTCTATTACAAATAAAATAAAAATATCTGATAAAAATATCTTCTTATTTAGTTTAATTTCTCAGAAAAAACGAATCAATGAATGAAAAGTTTCTTTCTTTAAAAAAATATTTATTTTACAATATTCAGCACTTTTTGTGCTTAAAAAAGAAGGAAACAAAATATGTTACTCAAAAAAATACTTTCAGCAGCTTTGCTGACTTTGTCTGTTGCAGTATGTGCAAATGCGCAGGTAGAAAATCATTCATCAAAAAAAGAAATTATTATTGCTAGCTACGGAACTACTTATGATAAAACCCGAACTATTACAATAGGTGGAATTGAAAATGCTTTTAGAGAGGCATTTCCAGATTATAAGATTGAACGTGTTTTTACTTTTCAAGTATTTATAGATGCTCTCAAAAAAAAGAATAAACTTAAAGTTCTTAATATTGAAGAGGCACTTGAAAAAGCTCTCTCAGAAGGAGTTGAAGAAATAGTAATTCAGCCAACATTTGTTTTGACTGGAAATGAACTAAATAAATTTTTTGATAGAGCAAAAGAATATGAAAGTAAGTTTAAGAAAATGACTATCTGTGCTCCGTTAATTACAAATGATACAGAAATGAAAGAAGTTGCAAAAATATTTGTTGAAAGAACTTCTAAATATGATGATGGACAAACGGCTGTTTGTATTATGGGGCATGGCAATGATTCTGATTCTAATCTTATGTATAAGAAAATGGAAAAATATCTTCATAAGATTGGGAAAACAAATTATTTTGTTGGAACAGTGCATGATGATAATAGTGTCAGTGAAATTCTTGAAGCTCTTTCAGATCGAAAAGACTGTAAGAATGTAGTTCTTATTCCAATGATGATAACTGCTGGAGAACATATTATACATGATATGGCAGGAGAAGATGATGATTCCTGGAAAAATATTTTTTCAAAAAATAATTATAAGGTGATCTGTATTTTTGAAGGAATGGGGCAGAATTACGAATTTCAGGAGATGTTTGTAAATCAAACAAAAAAAGCATTGGGTATAAAGTAGCTGGAGGCAGATACGATGTTTAAGATAAAAAATAGACTATTTTTAAAGGCTGCTCTTGTTTTTGTTTTATATCTTTTTTTACCATTCTCAATTTTTGCAGAAGAAAATGATGATGAAGATATAATTGTAGTCAGCAGCTCTAAAATTGAACAAAGCGAAGGAGATTCTCTTGAGAAGGTAAATGTTATTACAGAGCATGAACTGGAAAACAAAGGCGCTAAGACAGTTGCCGAAGCCTTAAGGACAATACCTGGTCTTACTGTTACAAATTCGGCACTCAAAAATAAATCTACTTCGGTAATGATTCAGGGGTTTGAAGGTCAGTACGTAAAGATTCTCATTGATGGTGTTTCAGTTTCAACAGAAAATGCCGGGGCTGCTTATCTTGAAAGAATTCCAATTGAAAACATAGATCACATCGAAATAATTCAAGGTGCTTCTTCTGCATTATACGGAAGTGATGCTTTAGGTGGTGTAATTAATATAATTACAAAAAAGACCGCGTCTGAAGATGGTAAGGCAAAATTTTGTGCGCATGTTTCTGATGACTTTGCTACTTCAATTCAAAATAAGGCTGCAGCAGGAATTAGTTTTTCTACAGGAAAATTTTCTGCAGCTGCAAATGGATCTTTTGACTGGCGTAAAGGATCTTTTGAAAACGTTTCAGAACCAGTAATTGGTAATATAGAAAAAACAAAGACTCCAAAGACACATCTTGGTTATGCTGATGCAAGATTAGGCTGGAATAGTGATACATGGAGAATTACTCTTGATGGAATGTTTTCAGATTACATGCGAGAAACTACAACAATCGGAACTTCAAGAAATTCAAAATATATTTCTAACAGTAAATATACTGAACAGCGTGTTTCTGCTACATTACGCGGAGAAAAAGATTTTTCAGATTTATTGTATTTAAAGGCATTTGGAAATTATAAATATTATGCAGCTAATCTTGATGAAACTAAAGTCTATAGCACTACGGCTGATAGCGATAGTAATGCACTTGTTCATGAGATAGAAGGTGAAGTTCAGCTGTTTTGGGATTTAAATGCATATAATACTCTTGTATGTGGTTTAAATGCCAGATCAGAAACAGGAAGCGGTTCATCATTTGAAGGTATCAAGAATCAGATACTTTTGAGTTTTTATGCTCAGGATTCCATCGATTTTACTGGAGGGGATAAGATAATTGTTCTTTGTGCCGGTGGTCGTGTGGATTTTCAGCCAGGATTTGATGATACTAAAACACTGTGGCAGGTAACTCCAAAGCTTTCGGTTAAATATAGTCCTTTTGAAAGTACTTCATTACGATTGTCTTATGGAATGGGATATAAAATGCCTGCGCTCAATCAAAAGTATTTTGTAAAATATCACAGTCATGGAAATACGGGCTTTTACATCTACGGAAATAAAAATCTTGATCCTGAAATCTCTCACGGTGTCAATCTTAATTTTGAGCAGAAAATTTTTGAATCTATAAAATTATTTGCAGGTGGATTTTATAACTTTCACATCAATATGATTGACAGTCAGAAAATAAATGGAAGCACGTCATATCAATATCAGAATGTGGGTAAAGCTTTTACTACAGGTTTCGTCTGTGGACTTTCTGGAAAAGTAGAAAGATTTGATTTTTATTTGAATTATTCATACACAGTTGCAAAGAAAATTGAAGAAGCTGCTTTTGTTGATTTAAGTTATAGAGTCCCTCATCGAGTTACGTGTGGTTTATCTTATATGATCCCGGTAATTGAAACTCAGATTGGTTTTGATGCTGAATGGAATTCGCCTCAGGTCATTTCTGATGATGGTATTGAAAAATCTCCAGATCTGTTCCTCTTAAATTTTACAATAAGGAAAAAGTTTTTTAAGGATAGATTTGAACTTTATGTTCGGGGAGAAAATATTCTTAATAATATTCACTTTATAAAAGGTAGCGGCGAAAAATCGCAGAGAGATTTCTTTTCTCTATATGATGGTCCTGTTTTTCATTTTGGAACAAGATTTAAGTATTAGTGGTGGTGTCGGATGAGAATAATTCAATTTATCAATCTTGGTGGATCAATTAACTGGGCTATTGTTTTACTTTTTTTATGGGCTCTTGTTTTAATTATCGAGCGCAGTTTGTTTTTTATAGAAACCCGAAAAGGAGCAAAAAGAGATTATTTAAATCACTTAAATGTAGTTTTAACAGGTGAAGAAAAAAAAATTACTGCGGACTTAAAAAATAAAATTGAAAAAGAAATTAGTAAGGTTTATTTTGATATGAATCGAGGTTTATGGGTTTTAAATTTTATTTCTGCAATTGCACCATCTCTTGGTTTGCTCGGCACTGTAACAGGTTTAATAGGAACATTTAAAGTAATTTCTACTGAAACTGCTCAGATTGCTGTTCAGGATTTTTCAACTGGAATCTGGGAAGCTATGTTGACGACTGCTTTTGGTATGGTTGTTTCGATTCCGACACTTTTTTTCTACAGACTTTTTAAACGGATTATAGAGAAAAGACTTAATTGTTTTGAGCTTCTGCTAAATGATTATTCGTAAGGAAAACTGATGAAAGATTACATAGAAAAATTGATGAAGGAAGAAGAACTCTCTGTCAATATTACAAGTTTGATTGATGTAATTTTTATACTTCTGATTTTCTTTATGGTCTCGACTCAGTTTAAAAAGAATTCTTTGTCTCTTGAACTTCCTCAAAGTGAGAATACAGAAGTTCAGGAGACAAAGCAGAATGAGAAAACTGTTTCTGTAACTAAAGATAAAATTGAACTTGACGGGAAAATAATTTCAATTGATGAGCTTGAAGCGGCATTGAAGGAGGTATGCAAAAATAATCCAGAACTGTCAGTGTTTCTTGAATGCGATAAAAATGTAGATTTCCAAAGGGTTGTTGCAGTATTAACAAAAATTCAACAGGCAGGAATTACTAAAATAGGGATTGTCCATGAGCGTTCTTTGTAGGAGATATTTTAAATCAATTATCATTTCATTAGTATTCATCTCTTTTATAGGAATAATTGCACTTTTTTCTTCATCTTCTTTGTCAAATATCTCTGACAGTGGGGGGAGTATAAAAGAGGCTTCAGAAAATATTTCAATTAAGGTTGTTTCGCGGGATAAAAAAAAAGCATCTATTGCTACTAAAAAATATATTCAGCAAAATACCAGTAACGCTAATTATTTATCTCATGACGAGCAAGAGATAGATAATTCTAGTCTGGATAGTGAAGAGTCAATTTCTTCAAGCTTAAAACAAGCAGAAATTGATTTATACAAGAATTATCTTCTGTCATGCATTGCAAAAAAGAAAAATTTTCCTGTCCAGGCACGAAAAAACGGACAAAGCGGGAAGGTAAAATTAAAGCTTGTATTAAGTCCGGACGGAAACCTTGTAAGCCTAGAAATTATTTCTCCATGTAAATACAGTATATTAAATCAAGCTGCAATAAATTCTGTAAAGCGAGCAGCACCTTTTAAGAGGATTGAAAATTGTACTTCAAATATGGATTTTATCTTTAGCCTTTCCTTTGAATTAAAATAAAGTTGTAATAAATTAAATTGCGTAAAATCTATATACATTTTCTTTATTTCTTTGTATATTAATGCTATGAAATACACAAAGAATAAATATATTACATTATTGTTCACCGCAATACTTTTTTTATCAGGCTGTTCATCTGTTAATGTTCAAAAACAGGAATCGATGCTTACAAGCGGTGAGTGGAATACTAATTATTCCTATGTCTTTGTCCATGGGCTTTCGGGGTGGGGGCATTATGATTTTATAAATAAAATCTTCCCTTACTGGGGACTTAAAAACGGCTCATTAATCAAGCAGCTTAGAAAAGAAGGTTTTAATGCCTATGACGCTTCTGTTGCTCCTCAGGGGAGTGCCTGGGACAGAGCTTGTGAGCTTTATGCCCAGCTTACCGGAAGTGTTACAGATTACGGACTTGAACATTCTAGACGCTGTGGACATGAGCGCTTTGGAAGAGACTATTCAAAAAATCCTCTTATTCCTTTGTGGAACAGCGAAAACAAAATAAATCTTTTAGGACATTCTTTTGGTGGTGTAACTGTAAGACTTTTGGCTCATTTGATGGCCAATGGTTCTGAGGCAGAGCGCAGTGTCACCTCGCCGGATGATTTAAGTCCCCTTTTTGCCGGTGGACACTCTGACTGGATTTATTCTGTAACAACACTTGCCGCTCCTCATAATGGAACTTCTGCCTATCATGTTCCTGACAAAAACCCAGAACCTAAAAGCAGAATGCAGAAATTAATGGATAAAGTTAATGCTCCAAAGAAAGATGGTCGTGCAGATTATGATTATGCGGACTTTGATATGCATATTCAGAATGCTGCTGAAATAAACAAATGGCTTTTGACCTTGGACAATGCTTACTACTTTTCTTATTCATGCAGCGCAACAAGGCTTGCAGAAGACGGAAGTCAGGAGCCTGTGCCAGAAATAATGGAAGAACTTTTTCAGCGAAGCTCTAAAAGAATGGGCAGCTTTGAAGGAATAACTCCTGATGGAATAAGGCTTGGAAAAGAATGGCAGGAAAATGATGGTCTTGTAAATACTATTTCTGCACTAGCACCGGATTTTGCAAAAAGCGAAAAGTTCCCGCAGTCTTTGTCGGACGGGGAAAAAATAAAAACTGGCATATGGTATGTTATGCCAGTTTATAAAGGTGATCACATGTCTTTGCATGGTGGTTTTTCAATTAAAAATGACATCAAAGCTTTTTACTGCGATCACCTTAATCGTATTAATAAACTATAGATTTTAGTTTATTTGAGAATTTGCTCCAGAGTATTGATGTTTTCTTCCATTACATCAATGTAAGTTTTGTCAGCAGGCATTTTGCCCTGTAGTGCGTTGAGAGTGTAAATCTTTACGTCTTTTCGGCCGGAGTTTTCGATTACTGTATTGGCAATTTTTGGAGTTCCTGTTTCTGTAATAACGATAGACGAAAGCTTGTGATGTTCAAGTTCTTCTGCAAGCTCTACGATTACGCTGAACGAGGCTTCTGTTTCGGCAGAGCAGCCGTGGAATGCAGCGTGACAGGTTATACCCAAGTCTTTGGTAAAGTATGCAAACGGATTGCGGTCTGCAACGACGATGGTCTTGTCTGAAACATTGCATGCGTCTTTTGCCTTTGATTCAAGCTCGCGGATTTTGCTGCAGTATGCGGCTGCGTTTGCTTTGTAGTAGTCTGCGTTGTCCGGGTCAATTGAACAGAGAGATTCTGTAATTGAATTGATGAATGAAGGAGCACGGCTTAAAGAAAGCCAGATGTGTTCATCGTATTCATCAGGGTCAAAGTCGCCGTCGTGATGTTCGTGTTCTTCTGCGTCGTGATCATGGTCGTGGTCGTGGTCTGCAAGCTCATCGTGATCCTCGTCATGATGGTGTTCTGCATGCTCGTCGTGATCCTCGTCATGGTCATGTTCATCATGGGCTTCGCCGTCGTGGTGATGATGATGGTGATGCTCGCCGATTGGTTCGAGAATTGTTGAATTTTCTTTCATGAGTGAAAGATATTTAACGCCGTTTTTTTCCATCTGCGGAATGAGACGATCAACCCAAAAGTCAGATTCACCACCGCCATAAACAAAAAGACTTGTATTGTTTTCTGTAATTTTAACAATGTCCTTTGCACCTGGCTGCCAGCTGTGTAAGTCAGTTCCACTGTTGATAAGCAAAGTTACTTCTGCTTTGTCACCGGCAACGTTTTTAATCCAGTCATAGAATGGATAAACAGTTGTAACGATGCTGATTTTTTCAGCGGAATTTTTCTTAGACGAATTCCCTTTGCATGAGATGAATGAAAATGCAAGAAGGATACAAAGAAGTGTTGTTGAAAACTTCATTACCTTTTGAAAATTTTTTTTCATATATAATAATCTCCCAAAGCGTGCTTTGAGGCGACGCTTTTATATTTTAGCGGGCTTGCTTTTTGGAGCATTCGTTGCAAAGCCCGTAAAGTACAGTTTTAGAAAAATCGAGTCTGATTCCGTGTTCTTTTTCGATGTGCGAAGTAAAATCGTTTGACTCGCTGCAATCAAGATGGATGATTTTAGAACAGTTCGTACACTGAATATGAAGGTGTGAAAGACATGTCTGTTTGTCAGCGATGTACTGGTACAGATTTTTTTTGCCATTGTCGGCTGAGTGCATGATAACTTTTTTTGAAGCGATGAGCTTGTCTAGTTGTCGGTAAATTGTCGTAATGTTGGTTTTTGGATTTTTCTTTTTCATCTCTTCAAAGATGTCCATTACGCTTAAGCCTGTGTCGTTTTGTGTTGCAAGAAAAGCAAGAATTTCTTCGCTTGTTTTTGTTTTGTATTCGATAGGTCTCATGCGCAATATAATAGCGAATTTGCAAATTATTTGCAATTACTTAGAAGGCGTCGTGAGGGGGAAAGTTAATAAGAATTGTAGATGTAATGTCTTTTTATCCAGTATATCCCAGTGAAATTATTTTTCCATTTTTTTCTATAACGATATATGGTCCACCACCACAAATTTTAAATATGTTGTGAAAAATATTTCGACCTTCTAAAATCCAATATCGATTATCTTCTAATCTGCAATCAAACACCATACATGAAATTGAAAAAAATCCGTATTTTTCAATCCAGACTTGTTTGGCAATTTTAAAAGCCATTTCTTTTGTTTCAATTACTTCAATTCCATTCTCTGAATTAGAACTCATCTGAGGTAAAAAATCATAATTACTATTAATAATCGGATGATAGAATATACAGAAACCAGCAAGGGTAAGAAGTATTCCCAAAATAAAACAAAATATCTTTTTATTCATTTATAGTTCCTTTTCGTTGCGTGTAGTTGCATTATAAAGCACATAGACAGCTTTGTGTTGTATTTTTCGTATTATTTTGAAGAAAATTTTATTCAAGTTTATAAATTTTTTAAAAAATAGTGCGCATTTTTATAAGAAAAAACGTATGAAATGTATGGAGGTACTTATATGTCCATACATAACAATATTCAAACTCCCGAAGAAAAGTGGGAGAACGCCACAATCGCAAACAATTTTATCTTTTACAAAGTCATGCGTAATAATCCTGATGTTTTTAAGAGAGGAAGAGCAAAATATAGGTTTGAAAATCTTTGTGTTGACGATACAGGGGTAAAATTTAATGACAGGACTTATAAACTCTTTTTTATTGCGGAAAACTATGATAAAATATTAAACGCTGAACAGAAGCGGGTCTTAAAAATGATAATGAATAACGAAAGTACGACAAAGTTTTCAGATAAAGTTTCAGGACTCTTAGAAGATGCAAAGCACAATGCTTACTGGCGTAAGCAGTTTCTTGAATATGAAATTCAGCAGCGTCTCCAATTCAATGCCGGAAAGAAAGAAGGTTTTTAAGAAGGAAAAATACAAGGCGCAGAACAAAAGGCTATTGAAGCTGCGAAAAGAGCTCTTAACATGCACTTAACTATTGAACAGGCTGCAGAAATTACAGGACTTTCCTTAGAACAAGTTAAGGAACTTAAGGTGACTATTAATTCTTAAACAAAATAAAATGTACTTTGCAAGGAAAAAAAATCATTTTTATTGTTCTCATCCTAGCGCTTATGTTTATGGTATTTCTTCAAAAAAACTTGCTGAAGTACCTAGATATAACCAGAACCTGCCGGGTGTGGGTGGTATATACAATCACATCAATTGTAATATATATGCGTATGCTGCAAACAACCCGATACGCTATATAGACCCGGATGGAAGAGATGTCATCTTATTGAATCGCTCTTGGGAGGTTCCAGCTCCTTTTGGTCCATATGGTCATAATGCATATAGAGTTGAGACATCTTATGATGAAGATTTAAATATGATTCAAACGGGGAAGGAAATAATTAATCGAAAATATAGTCTTGTTGAAACTGAAAAAAACGGAGAAACAACTCAAAATTGCGCTGATCTTACTTATGATATTATTTCTAGTGTTCCGCGATTATCAATTACCAATGTGCAAATATCAAATCTTAAATGGGGATGGATTCAAATAACGTGGCCTAATGCTCAATACAATGCCTTCAAAAACAATAACAAAGGGGCTGAAGAAAGTATTTTTGATGAACATCTAATTAAAGAGCGAAAAAGAGAATACATGTTCAATTGGAACCATAAAAAATGGGGAGACTGCGAAAAAAATGATTAAATATCTTTGTATTTTTATTTTGTTA